>WRDZ01000022.1 GCA_009779595.1 Alphaproteobacteria bacterium
CCTCCAGCGCCCGGATTACGGTATCGACGTGCCCCAGCGTTTGCATGGTCGTGTCGGTCACTATGAACGCGCGTTTTTTGCAGCCCTTGAACTCGGCCAGCGCCAAGGCCGTGCACCCCGGCTTGAAATAGATTTTCTCAGGCACCTTGTACCAGAGCATGTTTTCGCGCCGCATGGCGACCGATTTGAAGTTCATCAGGTGTTTGACTCCTATATTTTCGGAAACCGAGTTCCCCCCCCACGAGCCGCAGCCAAGCGTAAGCGACGGCGGCAGCTTGAAGTTGTATATGTCGCCTATGGCCCCCTGGGACGCGGGCATGTTCACCAGCACGCGCCCGGTGCGGATGTTCTCGGCAAAAGCCCTTATCCTGTGCTGTTCGGTTTCGTCGGCGTACAGGACCGCGGTGTGGCCCGCTCCGCCGAAAGCGACCAGGGCCTTGGCCGTCTTTATCGCGCTATCAAAGTCCTTGGCCGTGTAAAAAGCCAGCACGGGCGAAAGTTTCTCATAGCTGAAAGGCTCTTCCCTGCCGACCTTGTCGACCTGGGCGATAAGTATCTTTGCGTGCGGCTTCACATCAAACCCCGCAAGTCCGGCGATTTTATGCGCGGTCTGCCCGACGATGGACGAGTTTATGGACCCGTCCTGCAATATCAGCTTGCGCAGTTTTTCCTTGTCCTTGCCTTCGACGAACACGCACGAGTGCTTTTCGAACTCGGCCTTGACTGCATTAACCACCTTGTCGTGCACTATGACCGCCTGCTCGGACGCGCAGATTATGCCGTTGTCGAAGGTCTTGCTCATTATTATAGAGCTTACGGCCATCTTTATGTCAGCGGACTCGTCGATAATCACCGGGGTGTTCCCGGCTCCCACGCCTATGGCCGGGGTGCCCGAACTATAGGCCGCCTTGACCAGGCTCATCCCGCCCGTGGCAAGTATCAGGTTGACGTGCCTGTGCCGCATCAGTTCCTGGGTCGCCTGTATGGACGGCTGCTTTATGCACATCAGCAGGTTTTCCGGGGCGCCAGCCGCAACGGCAGCATCCATCATAATCCTTACGGCTTCGGCAGTGCAGGCTTTGGCCCTGGGGTGCGGCGACATCACAATCCCGTTGCGCGTCTTCAGGCCCAGTAATCCTTTGAACACGGCCGTGGACGTGGGGTTGGTCGCCGGGATTATGCCGGCTATAAGGCCGACGGGCTCGGCTATGGTTTCAAAGCCGGCGGCCGGGTCGCTTTCTATTGTCCCGCAGGTCTGGGTGTCCTTGTACTGGTTGTATATGTATTCGCTGGCGAACTGGTTTTTGATGACCTTGTCCTCTATCACGCCCATGCCTGTTTCCTGGACCGCCATTTTGGCAAGCGGGATGCGCGCGCTGGCGCTGGCAAGGGCCGCGGCACGGAACACGGCGTCGACCCGCTTCTGGTCGAATTTGGCGTATTCTTCCTGAGCGGCGCGCACAAGGCCTATCATTTCGTCCAGCATGTCTTTCGAGTCTTTGTTCGCTTCAGCTTTCCCTATGATTTTCTTCAGCATGGAACCGTCCTTTTGTTTCGCTTATTTTATTAGAACAATCAAAGGTTAACAAAGAATTATGGCCGTATTATATTTTGGCATGCGAGGCGCGTGTCCTGCGGACCGCTTGGCAGCGCCGCGTCATTCGCCGCGGGATTTAACCTTCAGCTGGATGCTTTCCTCTATCTGCCTGGCCACCGCCTCTATGCTGCCCGTGCCGTCCACGGTTGCCAGCAGCCCGCGGCTTTCGTAATAAGGCAGGACCGGCATTGTCTGCGCGCGGTACTCTTGCAGCCTCTTCTTGACGGTTTCCATGTTGTCGTCGCTGCGCCTGTCAAAATGCGTGCCGCCGCACACGTCGCACACGCCCATTACCTTCGTCTTATGCAGCGTTTCGTTGTATTCGGCCTCGCAGGTATGGCAGTAAAACCTGCCGATTGTCCTTTCGATTATATAGCTGTCGGGGACCTGGATG
The DNA here is from genome assembly GCA_009779595.1 of Alphaproteobacteria bacterium. Taxonomy (GTDB): domain Bacteria; phylum Pseudomonadota; class Alphaproteobacteria; order WRDZ01; family WRDZ01; genus WRDZ01. The sequence continues at coordinate 1,992 of WRDZ01000022.1, forward strand.
TCTATGACTATGTCAAGCTTAAGGCCCGCCCCTTCCAATATCCGGTCGAAAGCCATGGCCTGCGGCAGGGTGCGCGGGAATCCGTCCAATATGAATCCGGCGTCGGTCAGCCCCTGGTGCATTTTTTCACGGATGCTGTCTATGGCCAGCTGGTCGGGCACAAGCCCGCCTTTCTCCAAAATCGGGGCGAGTTCCTTGCCTATCGGAGTCTGCGCTTTGACAAACGAGCGGAAAATCTTGCCTGTTGAGAAAATAGGCACGCCAAGCCGCTCGTTTAAACGCCGCGCCTGCGTGCCTTTGCCGCCGCCCGGAGGCCCCATCATCACGATATATTTTTTCATGTCTGCCGCCCCTTTATATGCCAAGCGTAAACGGCAATCCTTAATTAACCATGAATCTTTTTATTGCCGGCCTGCTTCTTCCACAGCCGCGCGTAAATGCCGTTCTTCTTAAGCAGCCCGGCGTGCGAGCCCTGCTCGGCAATGCTGCCTTTTTCAATGACTATGATGCGGTCCATCTTGCGCAGGGTGCTTAAGCGGTGTGCAATCACAACCGTGGCCCTGCCTTTCATCAAAGCATGGAACGATTTTTGTATCGTCGCCTCGGTCTGGCTGTCCAGCGAACTGGTCGCCTCGTCCAGGATTAGAATCGGAGCGTCCTTCAATATTGCGCGGGCTATGGCTATGCGCTGGCGCTGCCCGCCGCTTAGCTTGATGCCGCGGTTGCCCACGACAGTGCCGTACCCGTCGCGGGCCGACATTATAAAGCCGTGGATGTCGGCCTGTTTGGCCGCGCGCTCTATCTGGGCCTGCGTCGCGTCCGGCCGGGCATACCCTATATTTTCGGCCAGCGTGCGGTTGAACAACGCCGGGTCCTGCGGCACGAACGCTATATTGCGGCGCAGGGATTCCTGCTGCACGTTCCTTATGTTCCTGCCGTCGATGAAAATCCCGCCGGCCTGCACGTCGAACGGGCGCAGCAGCAGGTGCACCAGCGTAGTCTTGCCCGCGCCCGACAGCCCTATGACCCCGATGCGTTCCCCGGGCTTTATGTCCAGCGACAGGCCATGCAAGACCCAGTCCCTGTCGTACTTGAAGGATATGCCGCGCAGTTCCACCGCGCCGCGGCGAACGACCAAATTGCGCGCGCCGGGCTTGTCCGTGACCGCGTACGGGGTTATCATTTCCTCCCAGGCCTGCTTTGCCTCCATATAATCCTTTATCGTATTGTTATAGGTTTCTCCAAGAATACGAAACTGGCGTATTACCGACCAGCAGGCCATGATAATAAATGCTACGTCGGACACCTTGATTTCGCCGCCGGCAAAAAGTTTTACGCACAAAACCAATATCGCAAAGAAACCCAGCGTATTTGCAAGCGAAATACCATATTCGTGTAAAATTTGAAAACGGTGCGTTTTCCAGGTTTTGTCCAGCAGGATATTGCGTTCTTTGGCGATGTATTCACGCTCGGACTTGGCGGATGCGAAATATTTTATGTTCGCATAGTTTGATACACTGTCCGATATTCAGCGCGTCTTTTCGCGAACTTTCCGGAATACAATACAACCCATGTCAAAAGAATCATGCCCCAGGCCGACAAACCGATGCCCAAAGTGCAGACGCACAGCGCGAACACCTTGAATTTCTTAAGCATAGTCCAGTAAAAGCCCGGCAAAGTCTTTGGAAATTCACTCATGTCAACTCCCAGTTCTTTATGAAACCGCAAGACTGGCGCTTTATATCCGGCCCTTCAGGTGCGCTTTTTTCAGCAGGCCTTCATATTGGTACGCAATCAGGTACGACTGCACCTGCGTGGTCAGGTCCATGATGACCGTCACGACGATAAGCAGCGTGGTTCCCCCAAGGAACATGGGCACGCCCATCTTGCTGGCCATTATTTCCGGAGCGGTGCACAGTAGCACCAGGTACGCGGACCCAAGCACCGTAAGGCGCGTCAGCACATAGTCCAGATACTCGGCCGTCGAGGCGCCGGGCCGTATGCCCAGTATGAAGCCGCCCTGTTTTTTCAGGTTGTCGGCGGTTTCCGTGGGGTTGAATACGACCGCGGTATAGAAGAACGTGAAGAACACTATAAGGAAAGCGAACAGGCCCATGTGCAGGGGGCTGCCGCGGTTCATCATTGTAACGAAGTCCTCCAGCCACGCCGGTCCCCTTCCGGCCCTGACCGCGAAGTCCGCGGCCGCAATGGGCACCATCAGTATGGAACTGGCGAAAATCGGCGGGATGACCCCGGTCGGGTTGATTTTGAGCGGCAGGTGCGAGCTGTCGCCCATGGACATCTGCATGCCTATCTGCCGCTTGGGGTACTGTATTGATATGCGGCGCTGAGCCCTTTCCACCGTGACCACCAGCAGCACCAGCACGGCCATGGCCGCTACCACCAGCATCACCTTGGCCGTGGATATTTCGCCCACGCGCCCGGCTTCGAACAGGCCGACTATGGCGGACGGAAGCTCGGCCAGAATCCCGGCCGTGATTATTATGGACGAGCCGTTGCCTATGCCGCGCGAGGTTATCTGCTCGCCCAGCCAGACGATGAACATTGTGCCGCCCAGAAGCGACACGACCGCGGTAAAGCGGAACACGGGCCCGCTGTAAAGCACCGCGCCCATGCCTTCAAGGCCGGCAGCGATGCCGTATCCTTGGACGATGGTGATAAGCACCGTCAGGTATCTTGTGTACTGGTTAATCTTGGTCTGCCCGGTCTGGCCTTCTTTCTTCAGGGCCATAAGGCTTGGGACTATGGACGAGGCAAGCTGCATTATGATGGACGCCGAAATGTACGGCATGATGGCCAGCGCGAAAATGCTCATGCGCTTCAACGCGCCGCCGGCGAACATGTTGAACATGCCCAGTATGCCGCCCTGGTTCTGCTCGAAAATGCGGGCGAACACGACCGGGTTGATGCCCGGCAGCGGGATGAACGTGCCAAGACGGAACACCAGCAGGGCAATCAGCACGAACAAAAGCCGCTTGTGCAGTTCCTTCGCGCGCCCGAAAGCTCCAAGATTTTCGCCTGAAAATGCCATTGTCCGCTCCTATTTCTTGGTTGACTTCTTTGCCTTGGTCGCTTTCTCTTTTTTGTCCTTTTTGGTTTTGCCTTCTTTCTTGGGCAGCTTCCTTACTTTTTCCTTGGGGGTGAACACATTTACCGAGCCGCCGGCCTTCTCGACCTTTTCCCTAGCTTTATCCGTAATCCCGTGGACGTCAAGCGAAAGTTTCCCCTTTACGTCGCCCACGCCCAGGATACGCACTCCCTGGCAGGTCGCGCGGACCAGCTTGGCCGCCTTGAAAGCCGCAAGGTCTATGGTCTTAGACGCGTCAAGCTTCTTCTTTTCGATAGCCTGCATCAGACCTTTAAGGTTGATTCCGGTAAGCTTCATGCGGAATATGTTGTTGAACCCGCGCTTTGGCAAACGGCGGTAAATCGGCATCTGGCCGCCTTCGAACCCGCGGACGGCCACGCCCGACCTTGCGGTCTGGCCTTTGCCGCCACGTCCGGCTGTCTTGCCCATGCCCGAGCCCATGCCCCGCCCCACGCGCCTTTTGCCGTGCCTTGCTTTGGGGTTTTCCTTGATTTCGTTGAGTTTCATTATTCCCTTACTCCTTGACTTCGACCAGATGGTTGACTTTGGCAATCATGCCGCGCACTGCCGCGGTATCTTCCAGGGTCCTGGTCCTGCCAATCCTGCCCAGCCCCAAGCCGCGCAGAGTGGCCTTCACTGATTCTATCTGGCAGATGCCGCTGCGCACCTGGCGGACGGTAACTTGTTTCTTCTTAGTCATTGGTCGCAACCTCCTTGCTTTCGGCCGCAGCAGCACTGCCGCCGCCGCCGTCGCGGCGCGCGACCAGGTCGCCCACCTTCTTGTGGCGCTTGGCCGCAATCTGGCGCGGCGAGCTTACCTTCAGCAGCGCGTTGAACGTGGCCTTTATCACGTTGTGCGGGTTGGACGTGCCGGTGGATTTGGCCACCACGTCCTCGATGCCCATCATTTCGAACACCGCGCGCATGGGGCCGCCGGCGATGATTCCCGTACCCGCCGGAGCCGTGCGCAGTATGACCTTGCCCGCGCCAAAGCTGCCCTTGACGTCGTGGTGCAAAGTGCGCCCTTCGCGCAGCGGGACCTTTATCATCTTGCCCTCGGCCGCCTTTATCGCTTTCTTCATCGCGTCAGGAGCCTCTTTGGATTTGCCCGTGCCGTACCCGACGCTGCCCTTCTCGTCGCCGACAACCACCAGCGCGGCCAAGCCGAACCGTTTGCCGCCCTTGACCGTCTTGGACACGCGGTTGACGGACACGGTCTTGTTCTTGAATTCGCTGACTGTTTCTTGTGCCTGTTTTGCCATTATAGTCTTCCCTTATATTAAAACTTCAAGCCCGCCTGCCGCGCCGCATCGGCCAGCAAAGCCACGCGCCCGTGGTACACAAGGCCGCCGCGGTCAAAGACCACTTCCTGGACCCCGGCCTTTATCGCGCGCTTGGCGATTTCCTGCCCGACCCTTTCGGCCCCTTCCTTGTTCCAGGGCTTTGCAATCTTCAAATCCTTTTCCAAGGACGACACGGCCGCCACGGTGTGGTGCTTGGCGTCATCGATAACCTGAGCATAGATATTCTTGTTGGAAAAGTAAACACTTAACCGCAGCTTGCCGTTCGCCCTGGACTTTATGGCCCAGCGGTTCCTGGCTTTCCTGCGCTCAAACAACCTGTCGTTCTTCTTTATGTTTATGTTCATGTCGTCTATCCCTTACTTCTTCTTGCCTTGCTTGCGGGGCACGTATTCGCCTTCATAGCGCACTCCCTTGCCCTTGTACGGCTCGGGCGGGCGGTAACCGCGAATCTTGGCGGCAACCTCGCCGACCAGGCGGCGGTCGATGCCCGATACTTCTATCGTGGTCGGGCTTGGAGTGGCAACCTTTATCCCCTTGGGCACCTCATAGTTGATTTCGTGGCTGTACCCCAGGTTCATCTTCAGCGTATTGCCGCTGGCGGCCGCCTTCAGCCCGATGCCTTCTATGACCAGCTTTTTCGTGAATCCCGCGGATACCCCGGTAACCATGTTCTTTATAAGCACGGTCATGGTCCCCCACATGGCGTGGGAAAACTTGGTCTGGTTCTTGCGCAGGACAACCACCTTGTCGCTTTCCACCTTGACGTCGACTTCCCTGCTTGCATGGGCCGACAGTTCGCCCAGCTTGCCCTTGACCGATATCTTCTCATCGGCCATGGTGACGGTGACGCCTGCGGGGATAGCTACTGGATTCTTACCTATTCTTGACATTTTATTTCCCCTTCATTCCCTAGAATACCGTGCACAGCACTTCGCCGCCCACGTTCTGCGTGCGGGCTTCCTGGTCGGAAAGCACGCCTTTGGGTGTGGACAGCACCGAAATACCAAGCCCGTTGTACACCTTGGGCAGGTCCTTTATCTTATAATACACGCGGCGCCCCGGCTTGGAAACGCGCTTGATTTCCTTGATAACCGGCTTGCCTTCGTAATATTTCAACTCGATGTGCAGGGCGTCGAAGCCGTCCGCGCACTTTTCCTTGCGGAAATCGCGGATGTACCCTTCGCGCTTAAGCACGTCCAGGACGTTCGCACGCAAACGCGAGTACGGAGAGCTTACAGCCGACTTGCCGGCCATCTGCCCGTTCCTGATGCGTGTTATAACGTCGCCAACTGTGTCTGTCATCATAACCATATTTTTCTTCTCCTTATAACACGTTACCAGCTGGATTTAACCAAACCGGGGATAAGCCCCATGCTGCCCAAGTCGCGCAACTGAATGCGGCACAGGCCGAACTTGCCGTAATAGGCGTGCGGCCGCCCGGTTATGGCGCAGCGGTTGCGATAGCGCACCCTGGACCCGTTGCGCGGCATTTTCGCCAGTTTCAGCACTGCGGCGAAACGCTCTTGCGGGTCAAGATTCTGGTCCTTCACCATGGCCTTAAGCTCGGCGCGCTTGGCAGCCTGCTTGACCGCCATCTTGCGGCGCTTCTCATTCCTATATATAGCACTTGTCTTTGCCATCAAACTCTCCTTTTACTTAACGAACGGCAGGTCGAACTTGGCCAGTAAAGCCTTGGCTTCCTGGTCAGTTTTCGCCGTAGTGCATATCACAACGTCCAGACCGCGGATTTTGTCGGTCTTGTCATAGTCTATTTCCAAGAACACTATCTGTTCCTTCAGGCCGAAAGCATAGTTGCCCGCCCCGTCGAAGCTGTTCTTGGGCAGCCCGTGGAAGTCGCGCACGCGCGGCAGGGCTATATTCACCAGGCGGTCCATGAACTCGTACATCATGGCGCGGCGCAGGGTCACTTTGGCGCCCAGGGGCATGCCTTCGCGCAGCTTGAACCCGGCGATGGACTTGCGCGCCTTGGTGATTACAGGCTTTTGGCCGGTTATCTTGGCCAGGTCCGAAGCGGCGTTGTCCAGGACCTTGCGGTCGGAAACGGCTTCGCCAACGCCCATGTTCAACACGATTTTGGAAATCCTGGGCACGGCGAACGGGTTCTTGTACCCGAATTCCTTTATCATCGCCGGCTTGACGACTTTTTCATAATGCTGTTGCAGTCTGCTTTTCATAGTTATTTACCACCTTTACCTTTTGCTTTGGCCGAAGGTTTTGCCGCCTTGACGCCCAGCGTCACGGGCTTGGCAATCACTTGGCCCGATTTTTTCGCCACACGCTCTTTAGTGCCGTCCTTGCCGACCTTCACGCCCGTGCGCGTAGCCTTGCCCGACTTTGGGTCTATCAGCGCGACGTTGGATATGTCGATGGGCAGTTCCTTCTGGACTATGCCGCCGGGGCTTGTCTGGGTCGGCTTCTGGTGTTTTTTGACCATGTTTATGCCCCTGACCAGCAGCTTGCGCGTTTCGACCAGCACCTGCACCACCTCGCCGGTCTTCTTC
>WRDZ01000023.1 GCA_009779595.1 Alphaproteobacteria bacterium
ACGACCATGAAAAAAGAAGCCGCCGACACCGCCAAAAAACCAGCCGAAACCGAAAAAGACCGCGCCATATCCGCAGCCATGGCCCAGATAGAGCGGGCATACGGCAAAGGCTCGATAATGCGCCTGGGCCAAAAGGAAAGCGCGGTGGAAATCGCGGCCATATCCACGGGTTCCATCGGGCTGGATTTGGCGCTGGGCATAGGCGGGCTGCCGCGAGGACGCGTGGTCGAGATTTTCGGGCCGGAAAGCTCGGGCAAGACCACGCTGGCGCTGCACGTCATAGCGCAGGCGCAGAAAGGCGGCGGCAAATGCGCGTTCGTCGATGCCGAGCATGCGCTTGACCCATCGTACGCGCACAAGCTGGGCGTAAGCCTGCCCGACTTGTTGGTGTCCCAGCCCGACAGCGGCGAACAGGCCCTGGAAATCGCCGACACGCTTGTGCGTTCCGGTGCCATAGACGTTCTTGTCGTCGACAGCGTGGCCGCCCTTGTGCCCAAGGCCGAGCTTGAAGGGGAAATGGGCGATTCACACGTAGGCCTGCAGGCACGGCTGATGAGCCAGGCTTTACGCAAACTTACCTCGTCGGTCTCGCGGTCGAACACGCTGCTGATATTCATCAACCAGCTGCGCATGAAAATCGGCGTGTCGTACGGCAACCCCGAAGTCACCGCCGGCGGGAACGCTTTGAAATTCTATGCCAGCGTGCGGCTGGACATCCGCAAAAGCACTCCCATAAAGGAAAAAGAGGACGTCATCGGCAACGTCACGCGCGTCAAGGTGGTCAAGAACAAGGTCGCCCCGCCCTTCCGCGTGGTCGAGTTCGACATCATGTACGGCGAAGGCATTTCCCGCGAGGGCGAGCTGCTTGACCTTGGCGTGAACGCCGGCATCATCGAAAAGTCCGGAAGCTGGTACTCGTACAAGGGCAACCGCCTTGGCCAGGGCAAGGAAACTGTCAAGAAGCTGCTGAAAGACCAGCCCGAAACGGCCACGGAAATAGAAAAGGAACTGAAGCAGAACTCGGGCAAGCTGGCCAACGCGCTGGCCGATACCGGCACAATGGAAGACGACGAGGAAACAAATGACTAGCATGAACGAAATCCGGGCAAAGTTCCTGGGCTATTTTGAAAAGCATGGACACACTGTTGTAAAGTCCGGCCCGCTGGTGCCGCAGAACGACCCGTCGCTGATGTTCGCCAACTCAGGCATGGTGCAGTTCAAGAACACCTTCACCGGGCAGGAAAAGCGCCCATACAGCCGGGCGGCCACGTGCCAGAAATGCGTGCGCGCCGGCGGCAAGCACAACGACCTGGAAAACGTGGGCTTTACCGCGCGCCACCACACGTTCTTCGAAATGCTGGGCAACTTCTCGTTCGGGGACTATTTCAAGGAAGACGCCATAAAACTCGCGTGGGAGCTTGTGACCAAAGAGTACGGCCTGACCAAAGACCGCCTGCTGGTCACCGTGTTCCACGACGACGACGAAGCCGCGAAAATCTGGAAGAAAGTCGCCGGGTTTTCCGACAACCGCATTATCCGCTGCGGGGAAAAGGACAACTTCTGGCGCATGGGCGACACCGGGCCGTGCGGGCCGTGCTCGGAAATCTTTTACGACTTCGGGCCCGATGTCGCGGGCGGCCCCCCGGGCAGCGCGGACGAAGACGGCGACCGCTTCATCGAAATATGGAACCTGGTCTTCATGCAGTTCGAACAGCTGCCAGACAAGCGCATAGCCCTGCCCAAGCCGTCCATCGACACTGGTTCGGGGCTGGAACGCGTGGCCGCGATTTTGCAGGGCAAGAAAGACAACTATGACAACGACACCATGCGGGCCATAATGACGCGCGCCGGCGACCTGCTGGGCCGCGACATCGACAAGCCCGAACTGCGCCCGTCGTTCAAGGTGCTGGCCGACCACATACGCACGACCGCGTTCCTTATCGCCGAAGGAGTGCTTCCCTCCAACGAGGGCCGCGGATACGTGCTGCGCCGCATAATGCGCCGGGCCATGCGCCACGCCAACATGCTGGGCGCCAAGGAGCCGATGTTCTACAAGCTGGCCGCCGAGGTCGAAGCGCAGATGGGCGACGCCTATCCAGAACTGGCCAGTGCCGGCGCGCTGATACACGAAACCATAAAGGCCGAGGAAACCCGCTTCCTGTCCACCCTGGACAAGGGGCTGAAAATGCTGGCCGCCGAAACTTCCGCCTTGAAGTCCGGCGATACGTTAAGCGGGGAAACCGCATTCAAGCTGTACGACACTTACGGCTTCCCGCTGGACCTGACCGCGGACGCGCTGCGCGCCAAAGGAATCAAGATAGACGCCCAAGGCTTTGACAAAGCCATGGCCGCGCAAAAGGAAATGGCTCGCAAAGCCTGGGCCGGCAGCGGGGACAGCGCCACGGAAAGCCAGTGGTTCGACATAAAAGAACGCGTGGGGACAACCGAGTTCCTGGGCTATTCCACTCTTGTCTGCGAAGCGGTCGTGACCGCGGTTGTCGATGACATGATAGTTGTGAACCAGACCCCGTTCTACGGCGAAGGCGGCGGGCAAATCGGGGACGCGGGCGCGATTGAAGGCGCGGGCTTCAAGGGCAAGGTCGTCAACACCACCAAAAAACTGGGCGTGTTCATACACCATGTCCAAACCCAAAGCGGCAGTTTGAAGGTCGGCGATACGGTCACCTTGGCCGTGGACGCGGACCGGCGGCTGGCCATCATGCGTCACCACTCTGTCGGGCATTTGCTGCAGTCCGCGCTGCGCAAGGTGCTGGGCGAACACGTTTCGCAAAAAGGTGCATGGGTGGGCGCGGACAGGCTAAGGTTCGACTTCACGCATAACGCTCCGGTTTCGAAAGAACAGCAGGTTGCGGTTGAAAAGCATATCAACGCGATGGTGTGCGCAAACCTTGCGGTAAGCACGCGGCTGATGGCTCCGGAAGACGCGATAAAAGAGGGCGCCATCGCCCTGTTCGGCGAAAAATACGGCGACCAGGCGCGCGTCGTGAAAATGGGCGACATATCCGTCGAGCTGTGCGGAGGCACCCACGCTTCGCGCACCGGCGACATCGGCGCGTTCAAAATCGTGTCCGAAGAGTCCCTGGCTGCGGGCGTGCGCCGCCTGGAATCCGTGGCTGGCCTTGCCGCCATAGACTATATGAACCAGCGCGAACAGCTGCTGTGCCATGCGGCGGAAATCCTGAAAACTCCGCCGGCCACGCTGCCGCAGCGCGTGGAAAGCCTGGCCCAGGAAAACAAGCATCTGCACAAGGAACTGGTCGAGCTTAAGCAGAAGACCGCCCTTTCCGACGTCCAGACCGAACAGCTTGAAGGCTTCAAGTTCGTCACGCTTATCACCAACTCGGTGCCGGCCAAGAACCTGCGCACGGTTGCCGAGCAGATACGCAAGGCCGACGACCTTTGCGTCATCGTCGTGGTCGGGACCGAAGGGGGCAAAATGTCCGCCATACTGAACTTAAGCGACCAGGTTTCCAAGCGGCTCAGCGCGGTCGAAATCCTGCGCGCCGCCATATCCAAGGTCGGCGGGCAAGGAGCGGGCGGCAGCGCAAGCATGGCGCAGGGCGGGGCTCCGGACGACCAAGGCGCGTTGAAGCTGATAGCCGAAATCAAGGCTGCGCTGGTCGCTTCCAAGTGATAAGGGCAAGGTTCACCCGCACCAAGGAAGACTTCACCTGCGGCAACTGCCGGACTGAGGTCGCGGGCAACGGCTATACCAACCACTGCCCGCGCTGCCTGTACAGCAGGGACGTGGACATAAACCCCGGCGACCGCGCGTCGGATTGCCGCGGGATGATGAAGCCCGTCGGGATTGAAACAAAACGCGGCGTCTATTACGTTGCCCACCTGTGCCTCAAATGCGGCAAGACCGCGCGGTGCAAGGCCGGCCCGGACGACGACTTCAACGCCATCATAGCCTTGACCAAAGGCCTAGCCAAAGGAATGTGACATGCAATACGGACAATACGAATTTTCCGGGTTCGATTTTGATTCAAGGCGCGTAAAGCCGGGCTGGCTGTTCGTGGACGCGTTCGGCGGGCGGTTCATAAAAAGCGCCGTTGACAGCGGAGCCAAAATCATCGTGTGCAAGGAGGGCGACGCAAATCCCGCCGACTACCCCGGCGTCCGGTTCATTTTCAACGAAAACCCCGCCCGCTTTTTCGCGCAGGAGATAGTCGCCGCGCAAATCCCCGGCATGCCCAAAAACATGCTGGGCATCACGGGCACGAACGGGAAAACCTCTATCGCCGACTTCGTGCGCCAGATGCTGTTCCACGCCGGACACGTTGCAGCAAGCATCGGCACGCTTGGCATAGTACAAAACGACAACCCCGCGGCCCCGCTGGCAAACACCACTCCGGACGTCATAACCCTGCACAGGATTTTGGCCGACCTTGCCGATAAAACCGACTATTGCGTCATGGAAATGTCCAGCCACGGGCTTGAGCAGTCGCGCGTGGCGGCCGTGCCTGTGAAAGTCGCGGGGTTCACCAACCTTACGCGCGACCACCTGGACTACCACCTGACCATGGAAAACTATTTCGCGTCCAAAGCCCTGCTGTTCTCGGACAACCTGGTTGCAGGCGGGACAGCCGTGCTGAACGCCGACAGCGACTGGTACGACAGGTTTGCACAGGCTGCCGCGGGCAAGAATATAGTGTCGTACGGCTATAAAGGCAAGGACGTGCGCCTGATAAAATCAACCGCGGCCGCGAACGGCCAGGACTTGCAAATCGAGTTTTTCGGCCGCAAGCACGACGTGTCAATCCCGCTTGCGGGCGACTTCCAGGGCATGAACGTCCTGTGCGCAATGGCCATGGTTGCGGCGGCCACGGGCGATTATGAAGCCGCGCCGCAGCTGGCCGGCCAAATAAAAGGCGCAAGCGGCCGGCTTGAGCTTGTGGGCACAAAACTGGGCAAAGCCGCGGTGTATGTGGATTATGCGCACACTCCGGACGCTTTGGAAAAGGCGCTGTCCGCGCTGCGCCCGTACACTTCGGGCAGGCTTGCGGTGGTGTTCGGCTGCGGCGGCAACCGCGACGCGGGCAAACGGCCCATCATGGGGCGCCTGGCCGCCGGGCTGGCCGATATGGTGTACGTTACCGACGACAACCCGCGCAAGGAAAACGCCGATGAAATCCGCGCGCAGGTGATGGCCGGCTGTCCGGACGCGCGCAATATCGGCGACAGGAAAAAGGCCATACAAGCGGCCATACAGGATTTGCAGGCGGGCGACGTGCTGCTTATCGCGGGCAAGGGGCACGAAACCGGGCAGATAGTCGGCAGCGAGGTGCTGCCGTTCAGCGACCAGGAAACCGCCAAAGAGTTCTTATAAAGGATTTGGCTTCCCTGTCAAGAAAGCGCGGCAAGCGCGTTCCGTCCGGGCAAGCGCCAAAGCGAGCCGAAAGCGAGCGACGCGCGCCGCCCCCGATTACGGCCAGGGCTTCGTCCGGTTCCCGATTATCCCGCCACGCGCAATATTGTCTTTGGCCATAGTTTTTCCACTCTTTTTATATTTTATACACAACATTAAGTAAATAATTTCGCAATTTTTGCAATTTTCCACTTGATTAATGGTTTTTCAAGATGTATGATGCGGGTAATTAACCCAACGTAAGAGGGAATTATGACAAACTGGATCCTTGTAAACTCTTGGTTGTTCGCGGCCTTATGGTGCGTGGCAATCATCGCATATATTGCATTTCTATTGAAAACACACCGCGCAAGCCGGCTGTCCATCGCTGCGCTTGGGCTGGCCGGTACCTTGATACTGACCGCCATCTGCCTGGCAAGCAGCGCAGGAGCGGACGGGGCGGACATCGCAAAAGGGGTGCTTTGGGCATTGGTGATAAGCGCTTTTGCCGCAGCGGCCGAGTTCGCGATGCAGGTTTTCGGCGTACAGCCGATAACATCCGTATCAGTGTCCGGCTCTGATTCAGAAGAGATACTGGCATTCGTGGCAAGCGAGAACGCAAAGCTGCGCCGCGATATGGAAGACGCCATGAACATTATGGGCGAGAATTTTACCGACGTCGGCGAGTCTTTGGCACGCAACCATAAGAAGCTGGCCGAAGATATAAAGACAGCTCTTGAAAACAACAGTTAAAAGGTGGTCTCATGCTTGGGCAAAAATTAAAAGAACTATTCAAGAACCTGGCGGATAAGTTGAAAAGCCTGGGGGCGAAAATATGGGCTGGACTGAAAAACATTGGTCCGATACTCAAAGGTGTGGGCGTGATACTGTGGTTCAAATTGAAAAAACTGAAGAACCTTAGGATTAAGTCCAGGAATTTCGGGTATTTCCCGGCAATCGCGGGCATGGTCATAGCCTGCGCCCTTTCGCTGGCTTTCGTCCTTGCGGTGCGCCTTGAAAGCGAACGGCATGCCGCATGCATGCAAGAGTGCGAGGACGTGTGCAAGCTGCAAGAAGACTGCAAGCCCCAGATTGTGGAAGTCATAAAGGAAGTGGAGGTCATCCGGGAAGTCAGGGTGGGCGGCGGCGAAGTGAACCCGGCCCATGCCCAGATTGCGAAGGCTTTGCGTGACGAGTTCGGCAGGGACGCCACCAGATGGCAGGCCGTCATCGACGACAACCGTCTGTCCATATCGTTCAACTCTCCTGACATGATATTCGACTTTGACAAGGCCGTGGTCAAGGACGCCCTTCGCAATACGCTTAGGGACTTCTTCCCCAGGTATGTCGCGCTTGTGCGCAAGCATGCCGCCGACATAGACAGCATACATGTCCAGGGGCACACCGACACAAGGGGCAGCTATCTGCACAACATGGGGCTTTCGCAAAGAAGGTCAAGGAACGTGCACAAGGTATGCTTCGATTTGGCCAGGGCCCAAGACCAAGAGTGGCTGAAACAGAATTTCTTCACTGCCGGGGCCTCGTTCGCCAGGCCAACGAACAGCTATGCCACATCGCGCCGCGTCGAGTTCCACATAAAGCTGAAACAGGTCAACAGATAACAAAAAGAAAAGAAAGGTCGAGATAAAAAATGAAAACCTACGCAAATTTCACCCTTACTTTCATGGACAGGCTTATGCGGCTAAAACGCTCGCTTAACGGTTCGGACGTCAAAATCGAAATGAAGCCCAAAAGGATTGGCCCCACGCTTAAGGAAATGCTGGAAATGCTTGACAAGCGCGAGCCGTTCAAGCCGCTGCGCAAGGACGGGCGCTGCATTTTCCTTTACATACCCGACCTTGGCACCAACGAAGGCACCAAGAAGGACCAGGACCAGGACGAATGGAACAAGGTCCACCTTACCTATTGCAACATACTGCAGAACATGGAGAACGCCGGGCGCGAGGACAGGTACGAGGCAACCGAAAGCACATCGGGCGAGTTCACGTGCGTCTACCAGGACGGGGAAGTCACCAAGAAAAGGCTGCATGTATGCAAATACTGCATGGACGCCATTGAAAGCTCGGAACGCTATGGCAGCTGCGAACACTTCGATTTCGAGGATTTCGCCAACGACCATAATTTCGAAGGCCTGTCAAAGGTGCAGTAATAAAACAAATCCGGCTAAAAAGTGCAAAAGAAAGACTGCCTTTTGGGGCAGTCTTTCTTTGTTTTACCGGTGTTCCCCAGCGTTTAGAAAGCGAAGCGCGCGCCGACCATCAACTGGTGCGTGTACAGCCTTCCGGTCTTAAATTGCGCAGTGTAAAAATCTCCACCGCCTAAGTCATCTATGACGCTTTCCTTTGTCTGGCCCTTGCCAAGCGAGGCAAAGCGGTATCCCACGTCAAGGCTTAGTTTATCCGAGAACGCATAGGCAACTCCGCCCCCGATGTTCCAGGCGAAATTAGTCTTGGTGTCTTTGCCAAGGGAGAAATTAGAGGTCCAGTCGCTGGACTGACTTCCTTTCGCACCCACGAAAGCCAGGCCCAATCCCATGCCCACATAGGGCGTAAGCGCGGAATCGCTGCGGAAATCACGATAAGCGTTCACGAACAGGGTGTGGATATCCAAGTCAGTCTTGCGGCTATGATAATCACTCCAGCCATCGCCATGCCAATTGTCTATCCTTTCGCTTTTGCTTTTGAACATGGCGTATTCCAGTTCCACGCGCGCGGGCGTTCCATGGGTTTTGTGGAAGTCATAGCCCACTGCAAGGGCCGCGCCAAAGCCATGGCTGCCGCCAAAGGTTTGCTTGCCGGTTTCCCAGTCGGTCAATGCCCCGCCGGTATACTCGGAAAAGGTGTTCGAGCTTTCAAACCCCATAAGGCCGCCCATGCCAAGTTTGGGTGCAACGTAAAGGCCGGACTGTCCGGCCAAAGCCATTGACGGCGCGGCAATAACCGCCCCTAAAGCCAATAATCCTGTAATCTTTTTCATGTTAAAATACTCCTTGTTGGTTGTTGGAAAATGCAAAAAAGCCCTGTTCCATGACAAGGGAACAAGGCCGATATTTTTTTAAATGGACGATTAAGCCCCCAGCGGGCTTTAACGGGCTGACACTTCTTTAAGTAAGTAAGTAAGTAAGTAAGTAAGTAAGTAAGTAAGTGCAATAACCGCGCCAAACCTTGGCACAGGTCATTGAACCTTTGTCATACGCAGTCATGCCCGACATTCCTTAACATACTCCTTATGGATATGATAATATGGCATAAAAACGGAATGTAAAGAGCAAAAAGCAGGCAACCGGAAAAGCTTTGCTTTTCAACATATTACAAGAA
>WRDZ01000024.1 GCA_009779595.1 Alphaproteobacteria bacterium
CGCGCCTTTCATGGCCTTGACCCTGGCTTTCAACCGGGCCGCGAGCTCCTGTGACACATCGGCCGCGAAAATCCCCTTGTAACCCGCAAGCTTGCCGCGCATAAGGGGAATGGCTCCGCTGCCGCAGAACGGGTCAATGAACACGTCGTCCGGCCTTGGGTTCGACAGCAGGCACATTATCGCGGCCAGCTCGGGGCGCAGCTGGCCTTGTTTCAGCCTGCCCTTGTCCGGGGTCACCCTTTGCAGGAAGTACGCGCTGCCGTCAGTGCGCAGGATTATCCAAAACTGGACAGCCGCGTTCATGCTTTTGAACTGCCCGCCCGAACAGGCGCTGATTTTGTCTACCAGAGCCGCCATTGCTTTCCCGTCGGCATGGGTCAGCTTGCCGCCCACCTGGCAGAACACTTTAAAGCTTTTTACCGGCTTGAAACCGATATCCGCGTTTGTCAGCGTTTTTATGAATGCCTTAAGGTCGCGGCTGCGCGATTGATACAGCACCTTGAACGAGTTGTTGAAAAACGGCACTTTTATCACGTCCCTTATGTCGCCACTGGTTCCGTATGTAACGCAGCCGTCGGACACGGCCACATTCCCCGCGTCCGCGATAAACGACGGCAGAGCCTTTGCAATGAAAGGTTCGGCTCCTGATATGAATGTGGACAGGTACAAGGTCATCGCCTTATTATCCTTTTTATGCGGCCGGATGTCAAACCGTTTTGCGGTTGAATTCGTGGTTGACGGCGCGGCCGCAAAGCTGTAGATTGTATTTATCGCATATTCAATATTCAACCTTAAGGTGGACAAAATGCTTGACGGACCGAATTTCATTCCCAAAGACCCCAGACGCGCCGTTATCCTGTGCCACGGATACGGAGCGGACGGGCACGACCTGTTCGGCCTTGTGCCGGGATTTTCCGCGGAACTGCCGGGTGCCGCATTTTTCTGCCCCAATGCTCCGGGTTATACCGAGTTCGGCGGGCGGCAATGGTTCGGGCTGGAGGGCTATGACCCGCAAAACATACAAAAGTCCCTTGCCGCTGCCAACCAAAAGGCGGCGGACGCGGCTTCCATAGTCCGCGAATATGCGGCCAAGGTGTGCCAGGACATCGGCATACCGGCCGAACACCTGGTAATCGGCGGGTTTTCGCAAGGAGGGCTGATGGCCATGCACGCTGCATACGACTGGGAAGGCGTTGCAGTTGCCGGAGTCGTGGCCCTGTCCGCGGTTCCTCCCGTGCTGACGCAGGTACGCAACAAAGTGCCGACTTTCGTAACCCACGGCATGCAGGATACGATAGTCCCGTATATGGCGCTTGACATGACCAGGGATACTCTGGACAGGCTTGGCATCAATGCCCAGTTCTGCGTACAGCCTGAAATGGGGCACGATATAAACAGCGCCTGCGCCCGGGCCGCGTGTGATTTCATAAAAGAAGTGACGCGAAAATTTTAAGGAGAAAACAAAATGACTGAACTGCCAAACGGAGTCCCACCCGGGGCAAAGCGCGCCTATACCGGAAAGTCCAAGACCGTTTACACGGCTGAAGATGATTGCGATAAAGTGTTCATGGTATTCACCGACGGTTTCACGGGCGCGGACGGGGTCGAGAACCCCGGCGCCAACCAGAATATCGGGACAAAGGAAGGGCTGGGGCATAAAAACCTTTCGATGACCTCGTACCTGTATGACAAAATCAGCGAAGAGCTTGGCATCCTCTCGCAAATTGTCGAAGTGGATTTGGAAAACAACCTTATGATAGCGAAAAAAGCCAGGCCGTTCGGAAAGGGGCTTGAGTTCATCGCCAGGAACAAAGCCTGGGGAAGTTTTTTGCAAAGAAACAGCGGTTATAAACAAGGCGACAGCACGCTTGACAAAAAAGGCTGGCCGTTCGTAGAGGTTTCTGAAAAAGACGACGAAAAGGGCGACCCGTTCTTTTCCAAGCAACAGCATATCGACCGCGGAAGCATTACGCCGAAAGACTGGGACGCCTGCGTCTGGCATACGAAAATCATCACAGATTATCTGACGTCGGTTTTTGCGGAAAAGGGCCTTGACCTTATCGACATCAAAATCGAATTCGGGAAAGACAGGCAAGGCAACATAATGCTTATAGACGAGATATCGCCCGGCTCGCTTCGCGCGCTGCGGGATGGAAAGTCCGCTTCAAAAGACGAAATATATGAAGCCATCATGGGCAAGCCAAAGTCCAAGTCCGAAGCTATTATGGATAACGCGGCCGGCAAGAACGGCTGCGGAGCTGTTGCCCCGCAGAAGAAACCCGGGCAAACGGGCCGCTGTTCCGGGAACGACGGGAAATAAGCCTTATTTCTATCGTACCAGGCCTTTTGCCAGCAAATCCGGCAAAAGTTTCCTGATGTGGATTTCGGACAGCCTGTATGCGTCCGAAGAATCAAGCCACGCAATTTCCTCTATTTCGCTGGACGGAACCATAGCCCCAGTATAATCCGCGGTATAGAAAGTCATCTGGACCATGACTCCGCTGGGCTTCCCGTCCGCCTGCGCGGTATATACGTTGAACAGCCTGGCTGTTTGGGGGATGATGTCGATGTTAAGCTCTTCCTTCACTTCGCGGGCCAATGCCTGGATATCGGTTTCGCCGGGCTTGCGCTTGCCGCCCGGGCTGTAAAACTTGTCCTTGCCTTTGGCGCGCACGCAAAGCTGTTTCTGGTTTTCTATATGCAGCCACGCAAGCTTGTCAATTATCCGATTGTCCATTTCTATCGCCTTCTTTCCCACTTTATTACGGCTTCCAGCCTAGCACAGAGGGGCGAAATGTCAACGGGGGCAGGAAAATAACATGGAGGGCAAATCCCGCTTGCCGTTTATTTAATGTGCTGTTAAACTGGTTATGCGGTTCTGATATTTTGGGTATAGGAATAGACAATGAAACATAAAAGGTTGCTGGTTATAAGTGTTATCGGCTGCGCGGTTTTTGCGGCAGCTCTTTTTGCCTATTCCTTCACCGGGGCGCCAAGCAACGGCAAAGCCGTTGTCAGATACACCCCGCCGGAACAGTTCTATGATTACCATAAGGTCCTGCCTGTTTCGGACCAGGCGCTTTTCAGGGCGGACGGCTCGATAAACGCAAGCGTGCTGAACAGCCTGATGGATATAATAAACGACGAAAGCCTTGACCCGCTGCTTCGCGGGGAAAAGCAGGAATGGCCTACGGGCTTTCCGTATATGCTGGCTCCGTACCGCGCCATAACTGCAGAGGATTTTTCCCGCTATGTGACGGACGAGCCCGACCCCGCGTATTTTTACAGCCAGTCGGGCGCCATTGTGATAAAGCTGTTCGAGACGATACCGAACCGAAGGGGCGTGAGGAACGCCCACCTGACGGAACTTACAAGCCAATGGTGGCAGCTTGTGTACCGTTCTGCTGACGATGGGGGTGATGTCCTGACCCTTTTGATGATAAACCCGTACAGGCTGACGCATTTTAACGGCAACAGGTTCGATACGCTTGCAGAAGGCCGCAATGACGAGCATTACATCCGCCTGAACCCGGATGGCAAGATAGAGTGTGTCGATATCCCTGCCCAGGCTGCCAACACAATCCAGAGCGACGACGGTTCCTGGGATTTTTACTTTGAGGGGAATTACAGCCAAAGCATTGCAAGGTCAAACCTGCTTCGGGATGTTAACGGCCTTTTCAGCCGCTACAGGAATGCAAAGCGTTTTATTGCTGCGCCGTCGCAGATTCCGGCTGCGTGGCAGTCGTCAGCTTCCCAGACCGGGACTAACGCGCGCAACAGGTTCTATGTTTTGGGCGAGAGCCAGACATACAGGAAGTGGTATCCTGGTTCTGAAACCCCCCATACTGGCCTTGGGGCTGCCGGGGCTATCTGGGGGTTCCATGCGCATTACACTTTAATCAACGGGATGGACGGTCTTTCAATCGGGCCGTATAACGGGCACTGGCGGCATACCCGGCTTGAACCTGTGCATGACGACCTGATGTGGCTGCCGTCGGACTTCGAGGTACGCTCCATGGGCCATCTGCATGACAATGCCCGTATCAAGACCTTTGCAAGGGACCCGGCCGACCCGACAAGCAGGCTCTGGACTAACGCGTATTACAGCCACCGGGACGAGTTCGGGTATATTGACCCTGACGCATGTCCTGAAACACGGCCGGACAATGCCCGCGGCCGGTCCGGGCTTTGGCGTTTGAACGGGTATGACCGCGGGTTTACGCTTGAGGACATGTCCTGGCCTGACAGGGTATGGCTGCGGTCCGCTGATTCTTTAGGCGTGGGGAACATCAATACCGTCACCATGACTGGCAACCGGTATGCGCATGGGGTGATACAGCAGGCCGGGTTAAGGCCCGGGGTGCACCTGGACCTTGTCAAGCTTCAGAACCACGACAGGCACAGAACTCGCAGAAGCCCCAGATAATCACAGTAAAGGACAATTTTACGGGTATTAAGCCTTATGGGATAGAGCTCCAGCCTCTATTTATTCGGGACAAAAAGCCAGTTGTCCGCGTCATAATATATTGGTTCGGCATATCCCATTTCGTGGAATAACTTTTTGATTTCCAAAGCGTTCGCGCCAAAACTTTCCACGAACACAACCGGCCGGTGCGTGTGCAGCATGTTTTTCATTCCCGCCAAGGCTTTCAGCTCGAAACCTTCCGCGTCTATTTTGCAGAAATCTATCTTGTCGCCGCTTAAATCAAGGTCGTCAAGCCGCTCTATACGCATTGAATGCCCCCCCCCTCCCGACGCCTCTTTTATGCTTGTAGCGCCAATATTATCAGCATATTGCGCGGATATTTCCCCCTTTGTCCGCTTGTCGCCCAGGCCGATATTCCGAGCATCGATGATTTTTTCAAAACCGTTGATTTCGATGTTCTTGACAAGCATGCGGTAGGTTTCCTGAACCGGCTCGAACGCGTAAACTTTACGCGCGCCGCAAATCGCCGCAAAGAAAACCGAGTGGTTGCCGATATTCGCGCCTATATCCAGGATTACGGCACCCTGCGGTATATATGCTTTAATGCTGTCCAAAACCTTTTGCTCATAGAACTCGCAGTTGTTCACGATGGTTTGTTGAATGGCCTCCCATGGATAATAGGGAAGATAAAATCTTATTCCGCTTGGCAAAGACCAGATATCGCCATTATGCACAAGGGACATTTTACGGTATATATCGTTTTTCCTGGCTTCTTTCCTCTTTTCAAAGGCCAGGAGCTTGTTACGCACAGCGCGACGTGCGGCTTTGTTCGGGATTAACATAGCTAAAAGGTGCACCATGAATTTTATCACTGTTCATTTTCCTTTTTATGCTGCGCTATTTATAAATGGTGGAGACAAGGGGGGTCGAACCCCTGACCTTCGCAATGCCATTGCGACGCTCTACCAACTGAGCTATGTCCCCACGGACATTCATATGTTTACTATACAACGCGCCGGTTTGCAAGAGAAAAATGCGCGGGGAAGGAAAGTTATCCGCCCCGCGCGTTTGTTTCGCATATCCGGCTGACGGACCTTAATAGTCCATGCCGCCCATTCCACCCATGCCGCCGCCGCCGGCTCCGCCATGGCTGCCGCAGCCTTTTTCAGCGGGCTTGTCGGCTATCATGGCCTCGGTGCTGACAATCATGCCGGCAACCGACGCAGCGCCTTCAAGAGCCAGGCGCACGACCTTGGCCGGGTCGATGATTCCGGCCGCGAACATGTCCACATATTCGCCGGTCTGGGCGTTAAAGCCCTGCTTGTCGTCCTTTTTCTCGGACAGCTTGCCGGCGGTAACCGCTCCGTCGAAACCGGCGTTTGAGGCAATCAGCTTGACCGGAGAGGACAGGGCCCGGCGTATGATGTCCACGCCCACCGACTGGTCGTGGTTGGCCGGCTTGACCTTGTCCAGGCATTTGACCGCGAACAGCAGTGCGCTGCCGCCGCCGACGACTATGCCTTCCTCGACAGCCGCGCGCGTGGCGTGCAAAGCGTCGTCAACACGGTCTTTCTTTTCCTTGACCTCGACTTCGGTCGCGCCGCCGATTTTAATAACGGCAACGCCGCCCGACAGCTTGGCCAGCCGTTCCTGCAGCTTTTCCTTGTCATAGTCGGACTTGGTTTCGTCAAGCTGCTGCTTTATCTGGCTGCATCGCGACGCGATGGTTTCCTTGTCGCCGGCCCCGTCGATAATCGTGCAGTTGTCCTTGTTTATAACCACGCGCTTGGCAGTGCCCAGCATCTTGATGTTGGCTTCTTCCAGCTTCATGCCCAGGTCCTGGCTTATCATCTGCCCGTTGGTCAGGATGCCGATATCCTCCAGCATGGCCTTGCGCCTGTCGCCGAAGCCCGGAGCCTTGACCGCCGCGATTTTCAGGCCGCCGCGCAGCTTGTTGATGACCAATGCTGCCAAGGCTTCGCCTTCGATATCCTCGGCTATGATAAGCAGCGAGCGGCCGGTCTGCACAACCCCTTCCAAAATCGGGACCATGGGCTGCAGGTTGGAAATCTTCGCCTCGTGTATCAGGATATACGGGTTTTCCATTTCCACCAGCATCTTTTCCGGGTTGGTTATGAAATACGGCGAAAGGTATCCGCGGTCGAACTGCATGCCTTCCACGACTTCAAGCTCGGTCGACAGGCCTTTGGCGTCCTCGACAGTGATGACTCCTTCGTTGCCCACCTTTTCCATTGCCTGCGCGATATAGTCGCCGATGGAAGTATCGCCGTTGGCGCTTATGGTGCCGACCTGCGCGATTTCCGCATTCGTTGAAACCTTGCGCGCGCGAGCCTTGATGTCCTGGACAACGGCCGCGACCGCCAGGTCGATGCCGCGCTTGAGGTCCATGGGGTTCATGCCCGCGGCAACTGCCTTGACGCCTTCGGTGACGATGGCTCCGGCCAGCACCGTGGCGGTGGTAGTGCCGTCACCCGCCGCGTCCGCGGTCTTGCTGGCGACTTCCTTGATAAGCTGCGCCCCCATATTCTTGAACTTGTCTTCGAATTCGATAGCCTTGGCCACGGTCACGCCGTCCTTGGTCACGTGCGGAGCGCCGAAGCTTTTTTCCAGCATGACCAGGCGGCCCTTGGCGCCAAGGGTTGTGCCCACAGCCTTGACCGTTTCGTTGATGCCGTCGATTAAAGCGGACCGCCCGTCGGTTCCGAATTTAACAATTTTCGCTGCCATTTTTTAATTCTCCTTAAATTACTTATTCGATTTATTCAATAATGCCCAGAATTTCGTTTTCCTTGACGATAAGCATTTCATTGCCGTCAATCTTCACTTCGGTGCCCGCCCATTTGCCGAACAGCACGCGGTCGCCTTCCTTGACGGTCATCGGGATTTTCGCGCCCTTGTCGTCATACCCGCCCAAGCCCACGGCAACAACCTTGCCCTGCGACGGCTTTTCCTTGGCCGTGTCCGGGATGATTATCCCGCCGGCAGTGCGGTTATCTTCCTCTATACGCTCTATCACAACCCTGTCATGTAATGGTTTGAACTTCATTTTCAGATTCTCCTTTCTTTTACCTGCGTGTTGAGAACATAGGCGCAAAAAAGCCTCATGTCAAGAGTTGGCTTGACACGGCCGGACAACATATTGATTGTATTAGATAAAAGTTATTTGATAGTCTTGACGGTGTTTTTCAGCGTGCAAAATTTTGTTTTTAACGCACTGCCGATAAATCAGATTTTTCTATTAGTTCCACTGTCACCCTCCCCTCCTGTCAGCTCTACTTTCAACTCTCCTAGCTATCCTGTCATTTCGTGCTTGTTGCTGCTCTTGTTGCTGCTCTTGGTCTTGTCTTATAATTTCAGCTTCTTGTTCGCGCCATTCTCTAATCTCTGGGGACAAGTCGGACAATCTAGCGTCAAGCCTAGCCTCGGTTCTAGCAGCCGTTTTATTGGCAGCATCAGCCTGAGCCGAAGCTTGATAAGCTTGCCAACATTGGTAAATACCATAACCAATGCCCCCAACCGCGCCGCAGACAACAGCGGTGCCGACCACTGGCCCTACAGCTATCACACCGGCTGTTTTTGATAATGCTAATGCTGCACATAATCCTCCTTTTGACGCTAGTCCGCTTTCCCTTACTAAACGACCAACATCGACGGTAGAGCCTGGTGGAATATGCTGATTCACAGCCGTGGCGCTGTTGTGTACGGCCGATACGAATTCCCCTACAAGAGACCTCTGCTTTTCCATAACATATTCCTCCTTATTTTAACCAAACCACATGTTTGTTAACAAAAAGTAAATAATCTGTGGATAACTCCATTATACCCCTTGTTCTGTGCGGTTCTTTCGTTCTATACCCGAAAAAGCAGCAACAAGGAGAATCCGATGAAAGCCGTGAACCAGAATTCCGTGAAGATAACCTCTTTAAAGCCAATGGCGGAAAACGGCGACAGCACGGCGCAGTACAAGCTGGCAATGCATTACGGCACGCGCAAGAACCCCGATTACCGCAAGGCTTTGCAGTGGCTGCGGCGCGCCAGCCTGCAGGGCCACGCGGTTGCCGAATACAACCTTGGGTTCATGTACGAGTTCGGGCTTGGGACGCAGAAGAACTATAAGAAAGCGGCGGACAGCTATTTGC
>WRDZ01000025.1 GCA_009779595.1 Alphaproteobacteria bacterium
GATTTGAGCCTGTTCATGCACCCGACAAGGAACAGGTTCAGCCACAGCTTGTCCTGGTTGCTTGCCGCCGAGATATTTTCGAAGGATTTGATTG
Organism: Alphaproteobacteria bacterium; assembly: GCA_009779595.1. Classification (GTDB taxonomy): domain Bacteria; phylum Pseudomonadota; class Alphaproteobacteria; order WRDZ01; family WRDZ01; genus WRDZ01. Next base: position 95 of record WRDZ01000025.1, read on the forward strand.
CCATGTCCAGCAGCGACTGTATGTTGTCGCCCGCCTTTGCCAGGGTCTGTTCGTGCAGCGTCTTTTTCGCGGCCGAGTCCCCGACCACGCGGTCGACCATTTCGGCGATGGCCTGGTCGATGGTCTGCTTTTCTTCGGCCGGCGGCTGCTCGGGCTCGTCGGCTTTTTCCGGCAGGGCGCTTTTACGGGTTTTGGTGGCCGCGGCCTTTTGCGAAAAAAGCGTCTTCCACGGGAAAAGGTACGACGACAGAAGGAAGAACAGGACCGAGAATATGCCTACCGAAACCAGCCTTAAGGACGCCGAGCTTATCGGCGTGAAGCGGCTTAGCATCAGGTTCGCCAGGCTTGTCGCCACCGTGGCGATAATCACGCTTACTGCCAAGGTGCCGACAGCGCGGTTGAACGTGGCCGACGTGTCGACCGAATCCTCGTCGAATATCGTGTGCTTCCCCCCGCCGCGGCCTGCGGCGCCGCTGCCCCGGCTGTTGCGGCGGCGGTTGCCCTGGCCGCTGTAAGAGCGCCCGGATTTCCGGTCCGTGGATTTGTACGACGTGTACACAAGTTTTTCGGTCAGCTCTTTGCTGTGCGGGGTCCTTTTGTCGACCAGGATGACTTTGGTGTGCAGCTTTTCGTTCTCTTCCACGAACAGGGCCCCCTGCAAAGCGTCAAGCCGCTCTTCCGGGCCATAGGACGTCAGCAGGGACCATTGCCCGTTCGCAAAGGCGTAAAGGTAGTATCCGGGTTTAAGCTTGTCGTCCGTCATAACTAAACCATACGTTGAAAAAGTTTAACATCGGTTAAATTTTATTGGTTTTAAGCTGATAAACAAAACGCCCTGCCTCCTTCCCCTAAAACCCCTCCCGGCAGGGCGTTTTGTACTGTGTCCGCCTATGGCGGACGCCATATTGGAAAAATCGCAAAAACTATGTACCCCTAAGGCAATGCGTTTTTGCGATTTTTCTTGCGGGCATGAAAAAACAGGACGGGCACGCTAGTATCAAATAAGCGCGCCCGTCCATTTGCCGGTATTTTTCCCCTAGACCAGGCCGTCCTTGCCCGCGATGTGCATCATCATGCGCACCAGGGCTTCGGAATACCCCCACTCGTTGTCATACCAGGCGACCAGCTTGAACATGCGCTTTTCGCCCTTCAGGTTGTTGTCCAAGGTGGCCTTCGAATCATAAATCGACGCGCGCGGGTCGTGTATGAAATCGGTGGACACCACCTCTTCGTCGGTATAGCCCATGGTGTCCTTCAAATACGTTTCGCTGGCCTTTTTCATCAGGCCGTCGATTTCCTCGATAGAGGTGTCGCGCTCGGCCGTGAAGGTCAGGTCGATGACCGAAACGTTGGCGACCGGCACGCGGAACGACATGCCTGTCATCTTGCCCTTGACCTGGGGCAGGACTTCCCCGACGGCCTTGGCCGCGCCCGTGGTCGAGGGTATGGTGTTTATCGCCGCCGCCCGCCCGCCGCGCCAGTCCTTTTTGGAGGGGCCGTCCACGGTCTTCTGAGTGGCCGTGTACGCGTGTATGGTGGTCATCAGGCCGGTATGCACGCCGATGCCTTCTTTAAGCAGCACGTGCACAATCGGAGCCAGACAGTTGGTCGTGCACGAGGCATTGGATATGATGTGGTGCTTTGCCGGGTCGAACTCGTTCTCGTTCACGCCGAACACCATGGTCTTCACGTCGCCCTTGCCCGGAGCGGATATTATCACGCGCTTGGCCCCGGCCGTGATGTGGCCCTTGGCCTTTTCCGATTCGGTGAAAAGCCCCGTGCATTCGATGACATAGTCTATGCCCATGTCCTTCCAGGGCATTTCCTCAAGGGATTTCCTTGGGGCCAGGCAGCGGGTTTCATGCCCGTCCACGACCAGGATGTCGTCTTCGGCAACGTCGGCGGATGATTTTTTCGTGGCGAAGTTGGCCTTCATCCTGCCGTGTATCGAGTCATATTTCAGCTGGTAAGCGAAGTATTTGGCGTCCGTGGACACGTCGACCGCGGCCACGACTTGGATTTTGTCCATAAGCCCGTGTTCGTGTATGGATTGCAGGACCATGCGCCCGATGCGCCCGAATCCGTTGATTGCGATTTTTACAGCCATTTTTTTCTCCATAAGTTTGGTTGATGATTTGTATTGAACTCTATATCAAAACCTAGCACAAAAAATCCCCCCGGGCAAAGGAAAAATGTCGGGGCATATACCTAATGAGGTAAGGGTCGGAAAAACAAAACGCCATTGTCCGCTTGCCCCCGTACCCCCGCGAACAATGGCGTTTTGTATTGCGTCACGCTTCGCGTGACACGATATCGGAAAAATCGCATTTTGCACTTGCCCGCCCCCGGATAATTCGCAAAATGCGATTTTTCTTGCGCATGATTGCCCTTATATAGATAACCTGCCGCGACAGCGGCACTGCCAGGCGGTCCGCAGGACACGCGCGTCCGGCTCGCTTTTGCGCGCTGGCCCGCTTGGACTGCGCCATCAATAAATTAAGGCGGCAAACACTCCCCTTGCTTTTTCCTCGCCGCTGGTGTAGAAAGTGATAATGGAAAGGAGGCCGTAATGTACCACGACAATATTTTCACCAGGATAATCGCCGGGGAAATCCCGTGCGACAAGGTGTATGAAAGCGAATATACGCTGGCGTTCAAGGATATCGCTCCCAAGGCGCCGACGCATATCCTGGTCATACCCAAGGGCAAATACGTCGATTTTTCGGATTTCACGGCCCGCGCGTCCGCCGATGAGATGACGGATTTCTACCGCTCGGTGGCAAGGGTCGCTGACGAAAAGCTGCCCGGCGGGCACCGCATAATAATCAACACGGCCAAGGACGGCGGGCAGGAAGTCCCGCATTTCCACGCTCATATCCTGGGCGGCAGAACGCTTGGCCCGAAAATAGTGCAGGAGTAAGATATATGGCGCAAATCGCTGTACTTGGCGGCGGGGCATGGGGTACGGCAATGGCCGTGCTGTGGGCCGAATCCGGGCACGACGTGACTTTGTGGGTGCGCAACCCTGCGCAGGCCGGCGCCATGGCCAAGACAGGCCGCAACGACGATTATTTGCCGGGCGCCGTGATACCGCCAAGCGTGCGCATCGTCACCGGCGACCTGCCAATCGCCGACATAGTGTTTTCCACGATTCCCACCCAGCACAGCCGCGAATATTGGGAAAAGCTGCCCAAGGATAAAGAGTTCACCCTTGTCATAGGCTCGAAGGGGATTGAAATCGCTTCGGCCGACTTTTTGCCCAATATCGCGCGCCAGCTGCTGCCGAAAGCCAAGATAGCCGTGCTTGCCGGCCCGGGGTTCGCCCCCGAAATCGTGCGCAAAATGCCCACGGCATATATAATCGCCGCCGGCGACATGGAACTAAGCCGCGCGCTTGCCCAAACTCTTAGCACAAGCAGCTTCCGCCTTTATGCAAGCGACGACGTCGTCGGCGCAAGCCTGGGCGCGGTCAAGAACGTCATCGCCATTGCCGCCGGAATAGTAGAAGGAGCGGGAATGGGCGACAACACCCGCGCCGCCCTGATAACCCGGGGATTGGCCGAAATCTCGCGCCTGAATAATGCGCTGGGCGGCAAGCCGTGCACCGTGCTTGGGCTGGCCGTCGTGGGCGATGTGGTGCTGTCGGCCACAAGCAGGCAGTCGCGCAATTATTCGATAGGGGTGGAACTTGGGAAAGGGCGCCGTATCACCGAAATCATGCAGGAGCGCAAGACCTCGGACGAAGGGGTGTCCACCGTGGAAGCCGTCGTCAAGATGGCCGACAGGCTGAAGGTCGACATGCCCATATCGCACACCTTGTACGATATCCTGAAGAACGGCCTGAAGGTAAGCGACGCCATAACCCTGCTGATGGGCCGCCCGCTGAAAGAGGAAGCTTAAAGCCGCCTGTTTCTTATACAAACTCAACAGCCTGCCGCGCCAGCGGCTCCATACAAGCGGTCCGCAGGACACGCGCGTCCGCCCGCCCCTGGCGGCGCGCGTCGCGAGCTTTCGGCTCGCTTTGGCGCTGGCCCGCTTGGACTGCGTAACCCGCGGCCTCGGCGCCCGTCAGAGGCCTCCCGGTAAGGGCAATAGTGCGCGCAACTTTATGTTTGCCTTTCCGGCCCCGGTGTGATAACATATCGCATGTTTTGCTTGATATAAGGGGCTCTTCCATGGAAACGAAGGAAACCAAAGATGCCAGCCTGCCGAGCCTGATGAACATGAACAGGCTATGGCTGAAATGGCTCGATGTCGCCGGGCTGTTCCGGCGTTTCCGGCAGCCCGAAGAAGGCCCGTGCCCGGACAAATCCAAGCGGGTCAACGTCTATGTCGACCTGTTGAATATGATAATGATAGCTTCGGGCAAGCCATGGCTGAAATGGTTCGATGGAGCCAGGCTGTTCCGGCGCTTCCTGCGCCCCGGCGAAAAGCTTTGCGCCATCCATTGGTTTTATTCGGTCGGCAACGAGCGCCGCGCCGCCGACGAGGCCTGCATAGACACCCTGATGAAAGCCAACATATGCCATACTGGCCACGCGGTGCGCCATATCCATACGCTGGGCGGTTTCATGCCCAAGACCAGGCCGACCAAGCTGGCCGACCCCAGGCACGAAAAAATCCTGGGAAGAGCGGTGGTCGATGTGTCGTACTGGTCGGAAAAGTGCACTGACATCAACCTGGCCACCGGGCTGGTCGCCGACGCCTATGAAGATTTGTTCGACACCGCGTTGCTGGTGACCAACGACAGCGACCAGGTCGCGACGGTCAGCACGCTTAAGCGGCGGCCTGATAAAAACCTGCGCATCCTTACGCCTGTTCAGGAAAATGGCTCTCAATCCAAAGACCTGTTCGACAGCTGCCACGATGTCCAAATTATACGGCAGTACCATATGGCCGACAGCCAGCTTCCCACTGTGGTGCGAAGCGGCGCGGAACAGATATTCCGCCGCCCCGACCAATGGACCCAGTACACCGGCGGCGCCACTGCCGGCAAAGCCGCAAAACCGCAGGCGGACAGCAAAAGGTTAAGCATAGCGATAAAAGAAGCGCTTCGCCCGCGCTAGGGTTTCCGGCCATGGAAACGCGCAACTTTATCCACAGAATTATGATTGCGGGGCGAACAAGGCTATTGTCGCGGCGGGCGTAAATGGGATATCTTTAAATCATTAAGATAAAGTTAATACAAGGAGTCGCACATGCCCGCGGAAACCGAAGAAGACGACCAGCAGGACGAAGGCCAGGAGGACGGCCAGGCCCAGCAGGCCGAAGCTCCGCCGCCCAAACCCAGCCTTTTGAAGAACAAGAAGGTTATTATCGGCTTGGCCGCCGTCGTGGTCGTGGTCATAGTGGCTGTCGCGGTGCTGGTGTTCTGGCCGGACAAGAAAGAGGACGTGGCGGCCAGGGTTGCGGCCGCGACGGGCGGCAACAGGATATTTTACGACCTGCCGCCCATGCTGGTCAACATAAACACGGCCGGGGTCGGGAACGTGTACCTGAAGGTCCAGGTCGCGCTTGAGCTTTCAAGCCAGGCCGACCAGCAGAGGGTCGAGGCCGTCATGCCAAGGATTGTGGACAGCTTCCAGATGTACCTGCGCGAGCTTAGGCCCGAAGAGCTGCAGGGCTCGGCCGGCATGTACCGCTTGAAGGAAGAGCTGATGGACCGCATAAACCGCGCCATATTCCCTGCGCAGATAAACGACGTGCTGTTCAAAGAAATGTTGGTGCAATAATGGCTGAAACGGGCAGAACTGCGGCCGATGAAGAAAACCTGATGAAGGAATGGGCGGCTATGGCCGGCGGCAATCCGCAGGCGGCCGCGGCTGCAAGCCCGGACGCTCAGCCGGGGCAGGGCGGCGGCGACCAGGACGCCATGGCCAAGGAATGGGAGGCCATGCTTACCGGCGGTGGCGCGGACGACAGTTCGGCGGCCGAAGTCAACACAAGCTCTATCGGGCAGTCGACCCGCATACTGAACCAGGAAGAAATCGACAGCCTGCTTGGGTTCACCGAAGTGGCGGACAGCGACGACCACAAAGAGGGCGTGCGCGCGATACTCAGCAGCTCGACCGTCGCTTACGAGCGGCTGCCCATGCTGGAAATCGTGTTCGACCGCCTTGTGCGCGGCATGACCACCAGCCTGCGCAACTTCACCCAGGACAACGTCGAGGTTTCGCTGGACAGCATAGAATCGTACAAGTTCTATGACTACCTGAACTCCATACCGCTGCCCGCGGTGCTAAGCATCTTTAAAGTCGAGGAATGGAGCAACTTCGGCCTTATGACCATAGACTCGGCGCTGGTGTACTCCATCGTCGACGTGCTGCTTGGCGGCCGCCGCGGCACGGGCGCCATGCGCATCGAGGGCCGGCCCTATACCACCATCGAACGCAACCTTGTCGAGCGCATGATACACGTGATACTTGCCGAGCTGTCCATCGCCTTCGACCCCTTGTGCCAGGTGACCTTCAGGTTCGAGCGGCTTGAGCTTAACCCCCGCTTCGCCAGCATTTCGCGCCCGACCAACGCGGCCATCGTGGCCAAGCTGCGCGTGGACATGGAAGACCGCGGCGGGCGCGTGGACCTTCTGATACCTTACGCCACGCTTGAACCCGTGCGCGAACTGCTTTTGCAGATGTACATCGGCGAAAAATTCGGCCGCGACTCGATATGGGAATCCCACCTGACAGAAGAGCTTTGGCTTACCCAGGTCGACCTTGCCGCCGTGCTTGACCAGCAGGAGCTCCCGCTGACCGAGGTCTTGGCCTGGAAGGAAGGTTCGCGCCTTATGCTCAACGCCACCCCGGATTCGGACGTAAGCATAAACTGCGGCGACATACCGCTGTTCTCGGGCAAGATGGGCCGCAAGGGGCATAACATAGCCATACAGATAAACGACAAGATAAAGAGGACGGGGGAAATTTGATGGATCGCATAATGCTGTTTTTCGACCTGCTGATTTTCTCACTTATGGTCCCGCTGCTGGTCTATGCGATAATCCTGTCGCAGCGGCTGAAAAGCCTGCGCAAAAGCAAAGAGGATTTCTCGCGGCTGATTATTGCGTTCAACGACGCCACCACCAAGGCCGAGGTCAGCACCCTCAAGCTGAAACAGTACGCCCAAAGCGCGGGCGTCAGCCTGAAAGAGCAGGTCGACAAGTCCCTTAACCTGCGCGACGACCTGGCCTTCCTGCTGGAACGCGGCGAATCCATGGCCAACCGCCTGGAAACCGTGATAAAGCAGGCCCGGGACGAGCTGGTCAAAAGGCCAGGCGGCCTTGCGGCTAACGTGCAGCAGCAGGCCTCGAAGCCGGCCTTGAAGGTGGTCGACCGCGACCAGGGCGAAGAGAAAGAGCGCGCGTTCCAGGCCGTGCTGAAGGAACTGGACCCGACCGACCGTTCCGAGGTCGAGCAGGAATTGCTGCAGGCCCTGAACTCTTTGAATGTAGGGAATAACGTATGATTAAAAAAATGCGCATCCTGCCGGTGTTCATAGCCGTATGCACCATGTTCGTGGGGATGCGCATAGCCGGCTTTGCCGCCATAGGCCAGACGGGCGCCCCGGCGGAGCCCGCGGCCGCGCGCGACAGGGGCGGCCAGGTGCAGCTGGGCAGGAACACGGCCGGGCTAAGTATTGAAAGGGACCAGGTCGACCCGCTGGGCCATATACGCCCGCGCGACGAGATAATCAGCGAAACCGAGGCCGAAATCGTCGAAAGGATGGCCAGGCGCAGAAGCGAAATCGACGCCCAGTCCCGCGACATCGATGCAAGGCAGGAGGTGCTTAGGGCGGCCGAAGTTCAGATAGACGCCAAGATAACCAAGCTGCAAGAGCTGGAAGCCCACCTGAAGACCCTGATGAACCTTTACGACGAAAAGGAAAACAACAGGATAAACAGCCTTGTGCGCATATACGGCAACATGAGGCCCAAGGACGCGGCAAGGATACTGGACGACCTGGAAATGCCCGTGCTGCTCGCGATTTTCGAGCGCATGAACGAGAACAGGTCCGCCCCCATAATGGCGGCCATGAACCAGGAACGCGCGCGCGCGCTGACCCTTGAAATCGCCGCCAAACGCCCGCTTTCGGGCATATAGGCTATAGGCCTCGGCGCACTCTCTTAAGCTTCGCTTCGTTCGTGGCCTTGCCCGGGCGGCGTCGCGCGCTATGGCGATTAAAAGACAATAAGATAGGTTGAATCCGGCTGGAATTATTTAACAATTATTAACATAATATATGCTTAATGATAGCTGGATATCGGAAACGCTTTGGATTCACGGACGCGCTGTACGCCAGGCAATATAACAATAGTGATACAGCCAATAGTTAACGCGGATTATGATTCCTTGCATGCCAAATATTTTGTCAATACACCGCAAATAAATATAATGTCCCAAGATTACGTTTATCGTAACTATCCTTTAATGGATTCGCGTTTAACCGCGCCC
>WRDZ01000026.1 GCA_009779595.1 Alphaproteobacteria bacterium
ATGCCGGCGGCATCGCCGAAATGTCGGGCTTGGGCGAAAAGACGCGCAAGATTACCGACTCGCTGGATTCATTGGGCAACACCACCGCAGCCATCGGCAAAGGCTTTGCAATCGGCTCGGCCGCGCTGTCCGCACTGGCGCTGGTCGTCGCGTTCGTGCAGGCCAGCGGATTGACCGTTATCGACATGACCGACCCGATGGTGATTATCGGCGCGTTCATAGGCGGCTGCGTGCCGATGCTTGCGACTGCCTTGACCATGAATTCGGTGGGCCGCGCGGCATACTCCATTGTCGAGGAAGTGCGCCGCCAGTTCAAGCAGATACCCGGCTTGCTCAAGGGCGTCAAGGGCGTCAAGCCCGATGCCGCCCGCTGCGTGTCCATCGCTACAACAGCGGCGTTGAAAGAGATGATAGCGCCCGGAGTGCTGACCGTTACGACTCCGCTGCTCATCGCATACTTCCTGGGCCGCGAGGCTTTGGGCGGAGCGCTGCTTGGCGCGATGATAATGGGCGTGTTCCTTGCCCTGTTCATGGCTAATGCCGGCGGAGCGTGGGACAACGCCAAGAAGTACATCGAAAGCGGCAAGCACGGCGGCAAGGGCACTGACAATCACAAAGCCGCGGTTGTCGGCGATACTGTCGGCGACCCGTTCAAGGACACTTCCGCTCCCGCGCTGAACAACTTGATTAAGCTGATGGGGATTGTGGCGTTGATTACCGCTCCGTTGATGGCGTATCACAACTGGGACGGCTTGTTTGGGCTGTGGCTGAAATAGCGGCTGCCCGCCTTAAACCAAAGAAGCCCGGGGGTTTGCCCGGGCTTTTTTGTTGGATATAGCGCAGTCCGCCCGGGCAAGCGCGCAAAAGCGAGCCGCCACCCGGCAGGCGGACGCGCGTGTCCTGCGGACCGCTTGGCGGAGCCGCTGGCGCGGCAGACATTTGAATTCCTGTCCTTGAAAAATCTAGTCCTTGAACTTGAATAAAGATTTGCAGTGTTCTGAAATGGACGGCGCTTTGTCGCCAAGGAAGTATTTGTCAAGCGCATACGCACACGCGCCGCTCCAAACATAAACAGCTCCCACTACAATGCCCAGTCCGCTGATAACTGCCATGGTGTCCGCATCAACGCTTCCGGGGCGCGCCGTAAGCCCTCCGATTTTTTTAGTATTTTTCTGGTTCATTTTTATTCTCCTTTTCTTCGTTTGCATGCTGTTTACAATTTGCTATCTCTGCCTTTTTGGCGCTCCCATCCAATACCCGAACTGGGTCAAATATGGGAGCTTGACAAAATCCCTGGCCGACAAGCCGCCGCCGTTGAAATAGTGGCTGACATTGTATCCGTCTTTGAAGCCGGCTATTTTATCGTGTATCTGCGTTTCGCGTTTTTCGCCGCCTTCTTTTTCCCTGCTTTTCAGGCCGCTGGAGTACCCCTCTTGGAAAATGAAAGGATGATTCAGGAAATCGCGGGCCAGAAAGCTTCCGTCGTCGCCATGGCCGGCCTTGTATCCGTCGCTGTAGGATTTTATCCAGCCGGGAATTTTGTACAATAACGCTCCGCAGCAAAACGCAAGGCCCATCAGTATTTCCGCGTTGGCCGCCCCGGGGCGCGCCGTAAGTTTGGAGTTTGCCTTGTCTTTTCTGTCCATCCCCGCTCCTTTATTGCTAAAGTGCTTGAATCATACCAAAAAATAAAAATATGTCAATCGGATTTCGCCACTTGCTTATTGACCGCCGGGTTTTATATGTTATTATCTTATACAGATATGGAGGTTTTCATGCGGACCGGTATTTTCCCGATTTTGTTTTTAGTTCTGTTCGCAGGCGGTTTTGCCATTGCCCAGCCGTCCGCCCCACCTTCCGACGGGGACAGGGTCGTCGCCTCGGTCAACAACCGCCAGTTCACCATGGACGAGGCCCGGGAAGTCTACCGGTCGCTGCCGCAGTCGCAAATACTGCCGTTCGAGACGCTGTACAACGACATACTGGACTATCTGATAGACGCCGACCTTTTCCTGGCGGCCGCGCAAAGGGCCAACCTTGAAGAGGACGAAGACCTGCAAAGGCTGATACAAAGGGCCAAAAACCAGGCCATAGTCGCCTTTTATGTCAAGACCCAGGTCGAGGCTGCGGTGACTCCGCAAAGTATCCGTGAAGAGTACCGCAGATACCTGGCAGAAAACCCGCCGGCTCAGGAAATCCGCGCGTGGCATATACTTTTGGACAGCGAGCAGGACGCCCGCGACGTTATCGCCAGGCTTGACAGGGGCGAGGACTTCAACAAGCTCATAAAGGAAGTGTCGCTTGACTCGCAGGCCAACCCGAACAACACCGGCGACCTTGGGTTTTTCAGCCGCGACCAGATGCCCGAAGAAATATCAAGAGTCGCGTTTTCCCTAAGAAGGGGTGAATATTCCAAGCAGCCCATATCGACCAGGTTCGGCTGGCACGTGATAAGGGTCGGCGAACGCAGGCAGGCCCAGCCGCCGACGCTTGAGGACGTGCAGGACGAACTGCGCCAGCGCGTGTCGCAGCAGGCTTACGATAAATTAGTGAAAGATTTACGTTCGCGCGCTAGGATAAGGAAACATAAACTTTAGCTAGGAGCAATTCGTCATGATGTACTTGATGGCCATAATGTTCGCGCTTGCCGCGCTGGCGTTCTATGCGATGGACCCGCGCGGCGACCGGCAGGAAACGGTCGAGTTCCCCAAAGCGCAGGCAGTTCTTGCGAACGCGGTTTTCCTGCACGAGGCCGCGCGCGGTTACTTGGAAAGCTATAACATGCCGATTAGGTTTGATAATCCGAATCCTACTGGTACCCCAAGACAATGCACTCTTCAGCCCCTGCCATATGGTTACATTCCTAATGAGGCTACATTTGCTACTTGTATGGCTGGTGGTTATGGGTCTAATATAGACGTTGCTCTCTGGGCGCAGCCCGCACCAACACGGGAAATGCGTCAAATTCCAGTTCAACATCTGGTTGATAGAAGGATATTGCCGACTGGTTTTAACGCAGGGGCAGCCCAGACATTTTTGTTCTGTATAAACTTATCCTCTGGCGTGCTGGACATTTGTTGGCCGCCAAGCAGTAATTGCGATAGGTTGCCTAATATGCCCAGGATACCGTCGCGGGATTGCTGCGGTTTCATAAACCCCGGCACAGGACCCACCCCCAACCCAAACATTTTGGGTGCAAACCAAGAAACCATGTCGTTCGTGTTCACATACGTCCCCATTCCTTTCCGTTATGAAGAGCGCGGCAGCAGGGAATTTCTGCGCAGTGCGGTAAGGCGTTATGCTTCCGGCATGACCATAGGGTTTGTGGAAGCGCCGTTAGCCAATCCTATTGGGCCTGGTTCTTTGCATCCTGAGCTTCCTAATTTTATTACGGAGCCCGACACCACCAGGCACATTATTTGCGGCGCGGATCGTTATGTCAGGCATCCGTTCACCGGAGACCCGGTGTTTATCCCTCCTGCTATTATTAATGCAATTACCGACATTCACGGCCAGGATCCCTTTAGGGACCTCAATAATCAGCCCAGCGCAATCGTGATATTCCAGCCCGTGCCAGGAGGCAGATGTTTCCCGACACGCCGCGCAATACCGGCTGATAGGGACGATGAAGCATGCGAACATCGTCTTGGCCCATGTCCCACCAGCCCATGGCCTGATGTATGCCGCACCCGGTATCATGTAGACATATAACCCCGGGACGGACTGATGGACATAAAGCGCATTGTAAACTTCATCACCAAGAAAGACGTGCGGCACCTGCGCCTGGCCGAACAGGTCCAGCCGGCCAATGTCACGGACGCGCTGAACGCGGGGCTGCTGCAGACCAGGGACTATCTGCCGGCCTTGGCCTTGTGCCGCAACACGGACCTGTGGCGCGGCTGGTTCAAGTTCTTCGCGCTGTTCAGCGTGGCCGGCTCGTTCATATTCGCCCTTGTGACCATAATGCTGTCCAAGGCGGTTGTGGGCAGCCCGCTGTACCTGATTGCGCTTATCAACGTTTTCATCCTGATTTTCGCCGGCCTGGCGTGGTTTTTCGGCATAAGCTCGCGCATGGGCAAATTCATGGCCCTTGGCATCATCGTGCTGACATGGGCGTTGTTCAGCGTCATCGACCGTGTGTACCCGGTTGACGCCGACGGCTGGGAAATCGTCGGGTTGTGGAGCCTGTGCGCCCTTATGCTGGCCGTCGCGTGCAAAAGCGCGGTACTGATGTCGGTGTGGATAGCCGTGTTCAACCTGTTCCTTCTGCTAGTGGGCTTCACGGTCGTCATGCCGTACGGGACGCTGTCGTGGCCGTGGTTCGCCGCCGTAATGTCCGTTGCCAATTTCGGCCTGCTTGTCCTGCGCGAGCTCCTGCTTAACAGCGACTATGACCATGACCTCGAATGGCTGGGCAAGCACCATGTCGGAGTCCTGCTGACCCTGCTTGGCGTTGCATACGCGTCCATACCGCTGCTGGCGTTCGTGGCAAGGATAAACGCGCTGCACACCGTTATCGGGGCTGGCGCGGCCCTGGCGTTCGCCGCGGTCATGGGGGTGTATTACGCGATAAAGCGCAAAGGCGCGCCCGTGCTGCTGTTCCTTGTGATATGGATGGCAGTCGTCGCGGTCGTCATAGGCCTGCGCATCGTGGTGGTCAGCGTTGACAAGAACAATTTCATATGGCTGCTGCCGGGCTTTTTCGCCGCCATGCTGCTGGTCCAGACGGTGGTGTTTTTCCTGATAATGCGGCTTAGAAAGCAGGAACAATGAGCGTAACCCTGGCCGCAATGCTGAAAAAGTTCAAGCTTGACAACACGGGCGACATGCTGGTGCTGCAGGACTATACAAGGCACCCGCAAATGCCCTGGTATGCCGAGTTGTTCAGCTTCCTTACCGGTTTGGTCGTCTTCGCGGTCGCGTTCCTTGGCACGCTGGCTTTCGGCTTCATGGCTTCGAACATGGTTCTGTGGGTGGCGGCAATCATAAGCGCAATCTGGCTTGCCGCGACCCTGTTCTGGTTCTTGAAAATGGTGAACGTATGGACGCTGGCAATATGCCCGCTGATGGTCGCGGTCGGGTTCGCCGCACTGGTCGCGCTGGTCGTCTTGCTGACGCGCGGGGCGGCATGGCCCATAATCCCCGCTTTTGCGGCAGCCCTGGCCCTGGCGCGGATAAAGGTGTCGTTCGCCCTGTCGTTCATCGCCACGCTTGTGGTGTGCATACTTGCGCTGTCCGCGGTCGGCAGCGTGCTTTGGCACCCCGATTACGTCATCGGGTCGATGTCCCTGCTGGCCGCGGCAATGTCGTTCGGCCTGTTCATGCTCCCGCTTGCTAGATGGGACTGGCGCGGGCATGCGTTCGCCCTGCTGGCGTTTTCGCTGGCCCTGCTGATGTTCGTGTACATCGCGCGCCAGCTCATGTTCAACATCGACATAGCCCAGCCCATAGAATACGCGATGAAAGCCGCGTCCGCGCTTTTCATACTGTGGGGATATGTCTATTCAAGCGAAAAATGGAAAGGGAAAAAAGGCTCGCGCAAACAGCGGCTGTATGCCCTGGCTTGGCTGGTTGCGTTAATGGCCATTGTCATCTGGCTGTTCTGGGCTGGCGTGATAATGGGCATGGCCGCGATAATGCTGGGCTATATGCTGGCCAGCCGCGCCATGATGATACTGGGCTTCCTTTCGGCCGGAGCGTTCGCCATAACCACGTACGTGTACCTGTCCAACTGGATTATAAGCTCGGGGTTTTTCATATTCGTCGAGTCCGTGTTCATTTACTTCTGGAGGGGGTGAACAGTGACCTTGTCATCGCGCAATTTCCTGTTTTTTTTCGCCATAGGCTGCATACTGGTGTTCTCGTCCATGCAGCTTGCGAATCGCCTGCTGATAGTGCGCTATGGCAAAACCATGCTTTTGCCGCTGCACGGCCGTGTCGGGGTCGTAAGCAGCGACACGGTGTCGCTTGGGATAAGCTATGAGAACATAATCCCGCTGGACGCCGTGCAGGGGACTTCGGGGACAATAATCGTCATCAGGGATTATACCGGGCGCGGCCGGTTCGTTTCGCACGCAAAGCCTTTCAGGGACTCCCTTGAGAACGACAGCATGATGTTCCTGAAATACAGGATTGTCCGGCAGGCCGGCTTCCGCAACGAAATCGGGGTGGCCGCCATCCCCGTGTACGGCAGCCGCAGGTTTTTCTTCGACAACAGGCGGTTCAACAGGCATATAGCCCCGCATTACGCGGTGATGAAAGTGAACAGGCGCGGAAAGACGGTCCTGGTTAACCTGGCGGACGAAAATTTCCAATATCTGCTGGAGGATTAATCCGGATTGACATCCAATTCACTTTTGCTTAATAATTTAAATAGTAGAATAAATGAAGGCACATCTTTGCGAGGACCGTATTCATGTCTATTTTCGGGATTATGAGCAAATTTAAAATCTCGACTCGTATTAACGCGGGGCTGTCTTTCGGGCTTATCGCGCTTATTGCGGTGGCTATACACAGTTGGGTAGGCTTGGGCAGGGTCGGCGGCATGTTTTCCGATTATGCCAGGGTGTCGACGAACAACAATACGGCCGAAGTGCTGAAGGTCAGCCTGTCCCTGCTGCAGAACGCGGTGCAGCGCTATGTGGTCATGGGCGGAGAAGACAACAAGAACGTGGCCAACCGGCATTATGGCGATGTCCAGCGGGCGCTGGACGAGCTTGAGGCGGCCTCTACCTTGCCCGAACACATGGTCATCATATCCTCCATAAGGGAAAAGATGCAGCAATACAAGGTTTTGCTTGACAAGATATATGTCATACGCGACAGCCGCGACCCGATTGTATCCCGTATCGTGCCCGTTTACGAGGACACCAGGATTGAACTGCAGGATATAGTGTCAAGCGCCAACTCGCAGGGGCTGCACAAGATTCGCGACGTTTACCAGAATATCCTGTACTTCCTTGACAGCTTCATGACCGATTCGCTGCTGTACCGCGACGATAGCTTCCGGTTCAAGCGCGAAGACATGCTTTCTTCAAGGAACAGGCTGGTAAGGGCGGCGAACGAAGCGGTCGACCAGACCGACAACAGGTCCTTGGCCAGGCGCGGCAGGATTGCAGTCACGAAAGTCACAAGGCTGATAGAGCTGATGTCCAGGCTGGATGAAAACGTGATTGAACTGAACACCCTGTTCTATGGCGAAATGCAAGGCGTGAACCGCGACCTGATAGCGGCGACCGAATGGCTGGTGGACCAGTACGCCGAATTCCTGCAGACGAAATACGAGGACGCGTCGCGGACTTCCAGAAGGACCACCAGCACCACGCTGGGCATAAGCGCGCTGTGGTGCGTTTTGGGCGTATTGATGGGAGTGTTCATCTCGCGCGGGATTACCGTGCCGGTGCAGGGCATGACCAAGGCGATGATGTTGCTGGCGGGCGGCAATAAATCCATATCCGTGCCGTCGCTGGATAGCGAGGACGAAGTCGGCGAAATGGCCAAGGCCGTGCAGGTGTTCAAGGAAAACGCCATAAAGGTGGACGAAATGAACGCCGAGCAGGTGAAGATAAAAGCGGACGCCGAAGCCAACCAGAAAGCCCAGATGAACAAGCTGGCCGACAATTTCGAGGCGAACATCGGGGGCATCGTCGGTTCCGTGGCGTCGGCGGCCGAACAGCTGCAGGTCACGGCAGAGGCCATGACGGAAAACGTCAACAACACGGTTTCGCAGGCTACGACGGGCGTGGCCACGTCCGAGCAATCCGCGATGAACGTGCAGACCGTTGCGGCGGCGGCGGAACAGCTGGCAAGCTCTATCCGCGAAATAGCCGAACAGGTCGCGCGCTCGCGCCAGGTTGCAGACGCGGCGGTGGTCGACGCGCAGAACACGTCGGAAACCATGAACCGCTTGACGACGGTCGCATCCAGAATCGGCGAGGTTATAAGCCTGATTAAGGACATTGCCGACCAGACCAACCTGCTTGCGCTGAACGCCACTATCGAGGCCGCGCGCGCCGGAGAGGCCGGCAAGGGCTTTGCGGTTGTTGCAAGCGAGGTGAAATCCCTGGCTAACCAGACGGCAAAGGCTACGGAAGAAATATCCGTGCAGATAGCCGACGTGCAGAAAGTCACCGAAGAGGCCGTCAGCGAGATTGATAAAATCCGCGAGGTCATCAATAATATGAGCAAAATCTCGGGCACTATCGCCGCCGCCGTGGAAGAGCAGGGGATATCCACCCAGGAAATTTCGCGCAACGTGCAGCAGGCCGCTATCGGGGCTCAGAACGTGACCAACAACCTGAACGGCATTTCAGCGTCGGCCCAGACATC
>WRDZ01000027.1 GCA_009779595.1 Alphaproteobacteria bacterium
CAAGAGCTGACCTCCGCGCAAAACCGCTTCAGGGTCGGGCAGATTACAAGGACCGACGTGTCGCAGGCGCAGGCGGGACTGGCCGGGGCAAAGGCCGGCCGCATAGGCGCCGAGGGCACGCTGAAATCCAGCGAGGCCACGTTCATGCGCGTCATAGGCAGGGCTCCGCAAAACTTGTCGCCCGCCCCGTCGTTTGAAAACAGGCTGCCCAAAACACTGGCCGAAGCAATAGACATCGCGCAGAGGAACTCGCCGGACCTGCTGGCGGCCATGTCAATGGAAAAAAGCGCGCAGGCCGGGTCAAGCGCGTCCAAGGGGGCGCTGGCTCCGACAGTCGACTTGTTCGCCACAGCGGGCAGGCAGCATAACCAGCCGACCGACGACTACAGGGTCGATTCAGTGGCCGCCGGAGTAAGGGCAGAGTGGGCATTGTTCGACAGGGGCGTGACCTGGTCAAGGGTCCGCCAGAACAAGTACACAGCAAACCAAAAACGGATGGAGCTTGCCGACGCGCGCCGCGTATCGCGTGAAAACACCACCAAAGCGTGGGAATCCTTGACAGCGGTGAACGCGCAGCTAACGTCCATAAAGGCCCAGATAGAAGCCAACCGGCTGGCTGCCGAGGGCGTCAAGCGCGAAGCCAGGGCCGGTTCGCGCACGGTGCTGGACGTGCTCAATGCCGAGCAGGCTTTGCTTAACTCGCGCGTGGCCCTTGCCCAGACCGAGCGCGACCGCATGGTTGCCGCCATGCAGCTTTTGGCCGCTATCGGCCGTCTTAACCTTAAAGACATGGGCATATAACGGCCTTAAGACTCCTTCAAATAAAACCATGCTCCGGCACCTTTGGCCGGTCACCGCCTTTATTATGATTCAGCAGCACTTTAATCCTTGCATTCACAATGTATCTGTGATATGATGATGCGATTTTATGGTGTTTTATATTAAGAGGAGGACAGAATGTCGGACTTATCATCAATCGTTCAGTACCGCACAAGCTTTGATATTCACAGCCTCAGAGGACAGGAAAGCCTGTTCCACGACGCTTTCGGCATTGTCAAGAACTGGGTCAACCGCAAAGAACCGGCAACCAAAACATGGCCGTGGGCAACCATCGGCGAAAGCGGCATGCCGACCCTGCAGCGAATCTCGGATTCTTTTGCGCTGTTCTCTTTATCCCATCGCGCCAAAGACAACGACCCTCCGTTCATGAAAACATGGGGCATGGCGCTGCGGGAACGCGACAGAAGCCATCCCACTTTGCGCAACTGGATAACGGAAATCGGCTTCAAGCAGGAAAGGCCGTTCCACGCCCAAGTATCTTTTTTGACCTATTATGTCAACCGGCCGGACTATATCGGCTCCCGCCTTGCCGAACCGCCCAAGTCTGTCCCGGGCATAGTCAAAAGCTTTCTGGGCAACGGTGTTAATTTCGCCTGCCAGGCGGGCACGCAGGATTTGCCGCTTGCCCCGATACGGCTTGACATCGACGGGATAGCGTCGTTCGTCAGCCGCATGCACGACAAAGAACGCGGCTGTCCGCTTATCCTGGTCGGCTGCTATAAGAACGATGAGGACGGCCTTACCACTCTGGTCGACCCCGCGGAGCTCGCCAGAAATACGTGCGGCAATGCGGTCGTGTATCATATGGACAGCATGGACGTCGAATCTCAGCTCAGAGACAGGCTGCCTTTCAAATACCGGTGCATCAACGATAGCATCAGGGTATATATGCCCCGCCTTGACACAGAGCGGACCAAAGACCATTACCGGCATCGCTTTTTGACGCGGAAGGATTTTGAGGGCTGTGACTCTCCTTCTAAAGAAGTTATAAATATGTTGCGCCCCGCCATTTCCGAGAATATCCCGCAATACAATAACTTGATTCGCATGGCGGACACCGAGCAACGGCACAAACAAGCCAAATTCGCCGAGGGAATAAAAGCCGAAAGCAATGAAGCTGTCGACTCTTTTATAAACGAATTTATCAGCAATCAAGAGGAAGAGAACAAAAGGCTGGTGGAAGAAAAGGACTACTACCTGGACGAAGCTGCAAAAAACGAGGAGGAAATCGGTAAGCTCAAGGGCAAGCTGCAACAAGTCCACGCGGAAAAGAAAAAGCTTGAACAGCAGCCTGACGCCAATCATAAACAGCTCACGCCCAAACTGCTCGAGATGCTGAAAAAGTCTCAAACAACTGCAAATGGTGTTGTAAATGTTATGCTTGAAATGTACCCCGACAAGCTTGCGTTCACGGAACGTGGCATGGATTCCCTGGAACATCATTGCCAAACCAACCCGGAGCTGCTGTGGGATTGCCTGCACGCAATGGCGAACGAGCTGCACGATTTATATAGCTCTCCTGATAGCAAGGATATTGAAGCTCAGTTTAATAGCCAAGCCGGCGGGCTCAGACTGGCGTTAAGCGAAGGCAAGCAGACGCATAAGGACAAAAAGTTGATGGCCCTGCGCAATGACGTATTCAAGGATGGGGAAAATGAAAAGCCGATTTTCATCGAGCCCCACGTTAAATACGGCAACAAAGACGGCTGGGACAGCGTGCGGGTGTATTATGACTGGGTGAAATGCGATTCCGGGTGCTATAAACTGGTTATCGGCCACTGCGGCGACCATCTGCCCAACTATACATCCAAGACGCGAAAATTCTAGGATTGGGAATCACCGTTGAATTTTAGGCTGGCCAGCGTTTCGGCCGGCCTAAAATAACTGTTGCCTCGAATCGCTGGGGCGTGCTAACCTTGTCGCATAGAACAGGAGCCGCCCATGATTCGCTTATTCGCAGGCATTGAATTGCCCGAGGAAATAAAGACGCAGCTTGCCAGCCTTCGCGGCGGCCTGCCCATGACCCGCTGGATTGAAAAGCCGAACCTTCACATCGGCCTGCGCTTTATCGGCGACATTGAAGAGCATCAGGCCCAGGATGTGCACTATAACCTTGAAAAAATCCAGTTCGAGCCGTTCCAGCTGCAGCTGCAGACAATCGGATTCTTCAACCCGGCCGGAGTCGCAAGGTCAATATGGGTGGGCGTGGACGACTATCACACGCTTGACAAACTGCACCGCAAAATAGACTCCGCTTGCAAGGCCGCGGGCCTTCCGGCTCAGCAAAGGAATTTCCACGCGCATGTGACCATAGCCAAAACAAACGGCTGTCCCATGCCCAATATCGCTGATTACCAGGCAATGCACAACCTGTTTAAAACCCCGCCGTTTGAAGTGGGCGAATTCTGCCTGTTTTCAAGCCATCCCGCCGGCTTCAGCGAACATTCCGCGTTCCTGAAAGAAAGAATCTATCCTTTGCGCAACGCCTGAACGATTTTTCGCGCGCCATCTTTATTCTCTAAACTATTTGTTAATCATTGACAGGTAATGTATATATAATTTTGATATATATTACAACGAGGATTACCATGTCTAAAAATCGATTCGAACGTTCCCTGCAATCTGGTCGTTTGCTTATAGAAGTGTTGGTCGTTATCGCCATTATGATGATGTTCTTGGCTGTTATGTACACCAAGCAGGTCGAGCGCCGTAATGAAGTGCAAGACGTATCCATAGCCGAACAAATGCGCGGACTTCTAGGTTCGGTAAAATCGTTTGTCGAGGTCAACCGTGCCGATATAGAAAATGCTCCCACTGGCACCCTGGGCCCTGCTACCGACACAAACCCAGATACCGGCATAGAGTGGGATTTAACATGGTGCACCGGGGCCATCGATGTTGACCTTGCTACCGGTGTAGGCGGCTGCATGTTCACTTTAAACGACCCGAACGTCATAGACCGCATACGCCCTTATCTGCCGGAGGGCAGCGTAAACGCTGCCGGTAACCTTGACGACAACCAGCTTTACAGGGATTTCGCTATATCCATAAGGCGCAACGACACTATAGCCGGCTCGGAACACATCAGGCCATTGCAAATAGTCATGGTTTCCGGAAGGCGAGTAGGCGGACGCGAATTGGACAACAGACGCGCCACCAGATTGTCCGCCATGATTGGCGGAGCTGGCGGGTTTATCCGCAACGACGACCCGGGGACAGGAACGGCTATGGGCAGCCAGGGGGTATGGCGGTTGGACGCGGCCGATTATTTCCATGGGGATACGGGCGCTCCCATCCCAAATTTAATTAATCCTGTGCGCATAGTGATGTCTTCCGACTTCGAATCGCACCACGTCATGCTTGGAACTTTAAACCCGTACTTTGACTTTTTTGCTACCAGGCCTGGACACTTGCGCGACAGTGTCGGCATGGTTGGCGACATGATCTTTCTTGACCAAGACGCGAGGATACAGTTCGGCGACTTTCATCGAGAAGATGGTCGTATAAGCGCAGACGAAGGCACTTTGATAAGGATTGCTAATATCGACACAGATGTCATGACGCTTGACCAGATAAGAAACTATTTTGGATCGCCAGACGGCAACTTAGGAGCCACACTCCCCTATACCATCAATATGGACACTGGGCGCATATTCATAAACACAATACGCACCGTACGCGATGCCCCACTCCCCGACAGAAACCCTATCACAGGAAGGCGCCCCGACGATCCCCACGGGGGAATCAGAGTAGGGTTTGCTGTAGATTCTCCAGCCCCAGCAGGCTCCCCAGCCCCAGCTGCCCCAGGCGTTCCTGCTGCCCAAGGTCACCTTACAGCCGATGGCAGCGTAGCCGGCGGAGAGATTCTAATCAGGAACCCGAATACCGGCACCACGTGGCGCATCATTACAAGCCGAGCCGAGGGTGATCCGCAACAAAGAGCTAACATAGTAAATATACAACATGTTACGGCTTCAGGCCAGATACAAGCCCGCACCCTTGAGATAGGCTCCGATACTACAGGCCTTAACACTGCTGGAGTAGACGCTTTTACAGGCATGCTTAGATTTGGAGGACTGGCGGATGCTAATCGTAGGGGTCAAGCGCGTATTGGACGACTCCGCGATGATGGAACTACCGGGACAGGTCCCCAGCATATACCAGGAACCATAACAACCCAGGGACACATTACTACTCCACAGACCGTCCGAGGACGGATTAGGTCAACCAGGGTGGCTAGACCCGGCGATGCGTGTGTGGCCGGCGAAGTTGCCCACTATCGCGGAAGCGGCACCACCAGCCCCGCAACTCTTACTTGCTTTAATGCAAGGTTCACCAGGACACACCCTGCTTACTCATGCCCGCAAGACGGTTCCAGGCTTGTGCAGCGCCCACGGCTCTGCATTGGTAATCCTGGTCATGACAGTTGTCGTAGGCATGATCCTGATGTTCTTGCTAGAAGAGGGGACCCTATACTTTGCGAAAGGCTACGATACACCTCTCCAGCTGATATTGAAAACCGCTTTTGGTTGTGCAGCAGTAACCATGGACATAATAACTTTAGATCATGTCAACGGAGATCAGTGTTTTCTTTTCCTTCTGGCAGCATAACAACTTGCCGGCGGTGTGCGGCAACAAGATACCACCCTGTTTGGTATCCTAATAATCGATGCTCTTTCCGCTGCCCGGCGGGGGGAGGATGGCAAAGAAACACTGTTGTATGTGGTATGCCTAATGCTACTGTTTTACGAGGTGGCGTACGCTTCCCCCAAGACAGGCAGTGCGCATGGCACCTAGATTCAATTCCACAATGCAGAAGTGGGGACAACGGGTGTTGTGCTCACGGCGGCTGCGGCAACTTCATATGCGTCGATCAGTATGGAGATCCAATAGACACAGACAGATTCTGCTTTCGGTACGAATTCAGCTATCCTACAACTATATACTAACAATAACCGACAAACATCGGCCGCCTATGGTACATACAAACCATAGGCGGTCTGTCTTATGAACCCTGAGTCCTTGCATCTGGTTTAAGAAAAAGATTGCGGCTTGGCTATGCTTGCGCTGTCACGCGCGCGGGCGCTTTTGCACGCCGGTATACGGCTTCCACTGTTTCGGGTCTTCCAAAACCGCGGTAGCGACAGTTATCGTCCGCTCGTTCCCGCCGCGCTCGACCAAACGGGCGTGCATAGGCAGGTCCACATATTCCAGGATATGCTCGACCTCCCAGTACGAATCAACGCCGCGTCCTGTCTTTATATACGTCTGGCCGACCTTCACCGAAGTTTTCGCAGCTTTGTTTGCCATAAAATCTCCTATCAATCTGATTTCATACATCAACAATAAGCAAATAAAACCAGCTTTGCAACATTTTTCTTGACAAACCGGCATTTTTTTAATAGGATTACAGTTATTGCATAAATTATCCAAGGATGAAGTACCATGGCCAAACCGACAACCGTTCAGATAAAGCTTGAAAGCACCGCGGGCACGGGCACGTTCTATGTCACGAAGAAGAACCCGCGCACCATGACGGAAAAACTGACGTTGAAAAAGTACGACAGGAAAATCCGCAAGCATGTGGAATTCAAAGAAGGCAAATCTATCAAGAAATAGCTATCCTGTAATTATCGCTGTTTGAAAACACGGCTCGCAGCAGTTCTATGTTGCGGCCGTGTCCTGCTTTATGCCCCTCGTACCGCCCTTTTATCAAGTACCCGGCCATGTGCATGTCGCCTATCGCGTCCAGCAGCTTGTGAGCAGCGAACTCGTCCTCGAATTTCAGCCCGCCGCGGTTCAGCACTTTGCCAAAAGGCCCGACTATGATTGCGTTGCCGAAATTCCCCCCGCGCGCGCGGCCCGTAAGCTTCATCATCAGCACCCAGTTCCAAAGGCAGAAAGTCCGCGCCGACGCAATGCGCGCAAGCTTTTCCATATCGCGCATATCAACGCTGGCCGATTGCTTCCTTATGGCGCGCCCGTAATCCACCGTCACATCGAACAAGGCTTGGTCATACGGCTCGAACTTGGCCCAGCTGTCGCCGGATTGGACCATCACCGGCTGCAGTATTTCCAGCACTTTTGCGGGCTTGTCCTGGATTGCGGGCTGTATCGCGTCAAACCAAACCTTTGCCGAGCCGTCGCAAATCGGCATTTCGCGGCTGTCGGTTTCTATCAGGGCATTGGTTATGCCGTGCGCGCGCAAGGCGAACATGACGTGCTCTATGGTCGAAACTCCCGCTTGTTCAGAGCCAAGGCAGGTGCACAGCCTTGTATCATAAACATTGTCATAAGTCGCGGGAATCTGCCGGCCGTCCACGGCAAACCTTATGCCGAAATCGGTTTCGGCCGGAGAAATCATCACGCGGCTTTTTTTTCCGCTGTGCAGGCCGGCTCCTTCTATGATTACGCCGGATTTCAATGTTTTTTGTTGCATAATGTGTTGATTGTGCAATATTTTGTTGTCTCATGGCAACTTACAATCTGTTTCGCTGTGAAACGTTTGCGTTAAGATTTCGTTAACTAATGTGTGTTACACGTTGAATAGTGCAAATATGAACAGAAAAGGAAAATGTTATGCCAAGAAGAAATTCTTTCTGGAATAGACATAGCCGTTTCAACTGGTGCTGCCACAGCGGCGTAAGAAGCCCGTTATGGGGTTTTATGCACCGAGGATACGGCCCCGCGCATTTCAGCGGTGTCTGGGGACGGCGCCTTGACAGAAACGATTTGCGTATGGCCGGAATAGTGGGTGGATTTCAACTGCTTCGCGATTTCCTTGACGGACGGCGCGAAGACCGGCAGCAAGCCGCACTGTTGCAGGCGTTCCAAAATCAGGGCAGATAACAAAACCCGCTTGAAAACCCGCGTTTATTCTGCTATCATAGCCTTATGTTGAAATTTGAAATTACGCACAAATCCGGCAAGGCTAGGCGCGGGCAGTTGACCACCGCTCATGGGATAATCAACACTCCGGCGTTCATGCCCGTGGGCACTTGCGGTACGGTCAAGGCCATGCGCGCCAGCGACGTGGCTGCCACAGGCGCCGAAATCCTGCTGGGCAACACCTATCACCTTATGCTGCGGCCCGGAGCCGACCTTGTGGAAGCCCAAGGCGGCCTGCACAAGTTCATGGGCTGGGACAAGCCCATATTGACGGACTGCGGCGGCTTCCAGGTGATGAGCCTTTCAAAGCTGCGCAAAATCACCGAAGACGGCGTGACTTTTTCCTCGCACATCAATGGAGCGCGTTATCACCTGACACCAGAACTTTCCGTGCAAATCCAGCACAAGCTGGACAGCAACATCACCATGGCGTTCGACGAATGCCCTAAACTGCCCTGCGAATACAAGGATTTGAAAGCCTCGGTAGAAAGGTCAATGCGCTGGGAAGAACGGTCGCTGAACGCTTTTGTCCGACGCCCCGGCTATGGGATTTTTGCGATAAACCAGGGCGGGACCGACGAAACCCTGCGCGC
>WRDZ01000028.1 GCA_009779595.1 Alphaproteobacteria bacterium
ATAGCCAAAACGCCAAGCATTTCAACCATAGAACGGCCTTGTTGAGTATATTTCATTTGGTTTTCCTTTCATAAAAATTCCAAACAGATTTTAAGCCTTAGACATAATATATAGGCAAAAAAGTTAAGTAATTGTAAAAATATGGCCTTTTGCTTTGGTTTTTTACGCGCGTGGTTTACCTTCATATTAATGCAACAATAGCAACCGGGCTTGCGCGCCGCGGGTTTGTCCTATATCATGATATCGAAAGGAACATAAAATGACCAAGCAATGGTGGCAGCCGCATATATTCAACCGCAAGCTTGACAACTTAAGCAAGCGGCAGGCCGTAATCGAAACTATCCGCGGATTTTTCAAGCAGCGCGATTTCCTTGAAGTCGACACTCCCGCGCTGCAGACAAGCCCGGGGCTGGAGGTCCATCTGCACGCCTTCAAGACCCGCTTTGTCGACCCGTACGGCCAGCGCGACATGGATTACATGCTGCACACCTCGCCCGAGTTCACCATGAAAAAACTGCTTGTCGCCGGCCTGCCCCGTATCTACAGCATGGGCAAGGTGTGGCGCAACAACGAAAGGTCGGCCCTTCACCACCCCGAATTCACCATGCTGGAATGGTACCGCGCGGGCGTGGACTATAACGCGATAATGCAGGACACCAAAGACCTGGTCACGGCATGCTATGGGGCATGCGGGGCGGACATCGCGAAGGAATGGGAATACCTTACCGTGGCCGACGCGTTCGAAAAATACGCGGGCATCGACATTTTGGCGACGGATTACGATGTTGCCAAACTGCGCCAAGATGCAGGACGCGCCGGCGTTTCGTTCAGCCCGCAAGACAGCTGGGACGACATCTATTACCGCATAATGATGGATAAAATCGAGCCGTTTTTGGGGTTTTCGGCTCCGACATTCCTGTGCGAATACCCGATACGCATGGCCGCCCTGTCGCGCCCCAAGCCCGGCAATCCGGCCGTTGCCGAGCGGGTCGAGCTTTACATCGACGGGCTCGAACTGGCCAACGGCTTTTCCGAGCTTACGGACTGGGCCGTGCAGCTTGAGCGGTTCCAGGAAGAGGTGCGGGAAAAACAGCGGGGTTACGGCGAAGCCTACCCGATAGACATGGACTTCATCGACGCGCTTAAGCACGGGATGCCCCAGTGTTCGGGCATAGCCCTGGGCGTGGACCGCCTTGTCATGGCCATATGCAAGGCCCACAGCATAGAAGACGTGCTGTGGGCCCCTGTGGCGTATTAAGGCATCAAGCCGCTTTCCCTAGTGTTCGGAAACCGAAAGGTGCAATCCTGCGCCTGCCGAGTCGTACACCCTGCAATGGCGGTCGCACTTCTTGCCGGCCGGGCATTTGCACACCGTTTCCATCTTGTGCTCGCTGCACGCCTTGCTTTGGGCGTCGTGGTGATGCCTGTGGCATGCGGCCAGCCCAAGGCAGGCTATGCCTAGAAATAATATCAAAGTCTTCTTCATTTCATTTTTCCTTTCATAAATGACCATGTTCCAATGGGGCACGTTTCAACGATGCCAAACATTGGTAAACGATAAATTATTTTTTCACGGCTGGAATATAGTCAATTCGGCTGTACGGCTGATAGCAAATCCGCCATGTACGGGGCGCATGCTTATGTTGCGGACTATGCCGAACGCGTCAAGGCACTTGTTGTTTTCTATCGCCTGAAGCGGGGAGGATTCTTCCATGAACCTGCCTGTATGAGCGAACAAGGCCTTTATCGCCCGCTGGTCCTGGTTGAAAATACCGGGCGGCAGGCTGAGGGCGCGGCCTATCGGGGCGATTTGCGAGAACTCTATACCCGCGCCCAAGGCGATGATTTCGTCCGCGCGCTGCCTTATGTCGGCGAATCGGCCCATCAGGACAATGCTTGTTTCGGCCAGCCGCCGGTTTTTCCGTATGATTTCAACGGCCCGGCGCGCACGATTCATATTTTCGCCGATGTCTTCCTTGTCCAGCATGGGCAAAGATATCTGCAGCTTCAAAGGCCGCCGCAGCTCCGTGATTTTGCGCAAAGCCCGCCGGGAGGGCGCGGAGGCCGCATCGCTGCCGACTCCCTTGAAAAGCAGGTGTATTTTGTCGCGGTTGCCCTTCTGGCTTTCGTGCAGATACAGGTCGCCCAGGTCCGCTGAAAAAAGCGAATCGCAGTATGACAATGCCTCGCTGTCGCCCACCTGCAAAACCGGCACTTTGCGCACGGCCTTGCGCGCGGCCAGCAGCAAGGGATACGGCATGCTGTAAACCGGCCCGGCCGCGTTTTCGCAGCAGTGGGCGCAATTATTCACGCAGCCGGCGACCGGCAGGATGCTGACCCACGCGGGCTTGCCGCCTGTGCGGGCGAGTATGCTTTCGTAATCAAAGCCGAAATCGCGCACCAGCGACAGGTCGAAATTGTGTTTTTGCAGGTACTTGCGCGCGTCCGCGCCGGTCAGTTTGGCCAAGAGCTTTTCCCCGTCGGGTGAAAGCAGGTTCACGGTTTTCCAGCCGTCAATCCGCCGCAGCCCGCTTTTCTGGGACAGCACCGGCCACGGGTGGCTGGCAAGCCCCGCCAGGATTTTCCTGCCCCTGTTCAAGCATCGGTCCATGTCACACCCGCACTTTCAGGCCGCTGTCCGTGAAGTACAAAAACCCGCGCACTTCCTTGTTCTTGAACACGTTTTTCACCACCCGCATATAGGCGCGCATCTGCGGCAAATGCTTGTCCGGGTCTTTGTCGCTGCCGGTCTTGAAGTCCAATATGTCGACAGAATCGGCGCCGAAAACTATGCGGTCTATCTGCCCGACGACCAGCTGGCCGTCGACAAACCCGGCTATCGGCACTTCGGCGCGCGAATCCGGGCCGAAAAACCCGGAAAGCGACGGGTCGGCGACAACCCTGGCCGCCGCGGCTATCCAAGCCGGGTCGGCGGTCATGGCCTGCGGGCCGCCGTTTGCGGCCATAACCTCGATAAGGCGGTGCATGGCCTGTCCGCGGCGCAGGGCTTGGCGCTCCATTGGCTTGGCCGTCAGTTTCGACGGGGAAATCGTCCGCCCCGTGTCGCGCGCGGCAGGAGCCATCGACATATCGAACGGCGGAAATTCGGCAGGGACGCTCCAGCCCGCGTGTTCTTCCTGGGCGGGCATCTGGCTGTTGTCGCCCTGGTAATCGACCGTCATTTCTTCGCCGCAAACCTCGCGTATCAGCTGGTACCAGCTGCGCGCCTGCGGCTTAAGCGCCGATATTATCAGCATTTCCTCGGCGCGGGTCATGGCCACGTACAGCAGGCGCAGGCCTTCGTCGTTCAGCGAAAGCATATAGCTTTCCTGATATCCGGCCGCCACGTCCACGGACGGTTTTTGCGGCAGCCACAGCGGAGGCAGCCCGGGCGCGGACAGCAGCTTGTCGGGCAGATGGCGCAGGCTGGCCGCCGTCTTGTCCGCGGCCGGTATGATGACTATCGGAGCCTGCAGCCCCTTTGCCGCGTGCACGGTCATAAGCCGGATTGCGCTGGCCTGGTCAAGGTCGCGCTTGATGGACAAATCCTGCCCCCCAAGCCAGGACGCGAACGCCTGCAGGGTCGGCACATTGTCCTTTTCAAAGTCCAGGGAAAGGGTCAGGAATTCGTCCAGCACGTCCGCGGCCTCAAGCCCAAGGCGCCGGATTAGACGGCGGCGCATGCCAAGGTCAAGGACAAGGGACAGGAACTCGAACGGGCGCAAATGGCGGCTGGCCAGCACCTTGTCCAGAATCCGGCTGCCCGGGCCGGGCGACTGCATGCGGCTGTAGATGCTGGCGTCGCCGCGGCCAAGGGCAAGCTTTTCTAAGGAAACATCATCCATGTTCAGCAGAGGGCCCTTTATGACCTCGGCCATGGCAAGGTCGTCGCCGGGAGTTATCGCCCAGCGCACCACCGACATAAGGTCGACCACCGCCTGATGCTCAAGCAGCCTTATGCGGTCTATGCCGTGTATCCTTATGCCGGCAAGCTTAAGCTCGCGTATCAGCTTCAGCGAGAAGTCGTCGCGGGTCTTGACCAGTATCATGATGTCGCGTTCGGCCACCCTGCGGCCGCCGCTTAAGGTGTGGCTGTCCAAAAGCTCGCGTATCTGCCGCACGGTCTGAGCGACAAGAAGGTCGGCCGGGTCGCTTTGGTCCGAATCGGGCGCACGGCGCTTGCCGTCGGATACGGGTTCGGCCACGATTATGCGCGCGGATTTCCCGGTGAAGTGGGCGACGTGGCTTTTATCGGCCGCGCTTAAATTCTGCCCGGCATAGGGCGGGGCGTCCAGCACCTTGTCCACGAAGTCCAGCACCCCCTGCGAGCTGCGGAACGACTTGCTTAGCCCCACGCGCGAAAACCTGCCCCCGGCGCCGGCCATAATCCCGATGTCCTGTGCGGCAGCGGCAAAGCTTCTCATGTCCGCGCCCTGGAAGCTGAATATGGACTGCTTGGGGTCGCCGACCACCATCAGGGTGCGGTTTTCAGTACTGCGGGACTGCCCGGCGAAAAAGTCCTGGGTAAGGGCCTTTACGATATCCCACTGCCGCGGGGAGGTGTCCTGAGCCTCGTCCACCAGGACGTGCGACACCCGGTAGTCCAGGTTGTACAGCACCCAGTCGCGGCTGTGGCTGTCGCACAAAAGGGCGGCGGCCTTTTCGATGATGTCGTCATAGTCCAGCAAGGCCCTGTCCGCCTTGGCCTTTTCGTACAGCTTGACCGCGTGCTCAAGCACCGGATAGAACGCGGCGTTGTACCGGTAAATGCGGCCGGCGTGGAAATCCTGGTACGCCTTATCGAACATGTCGCGCATGTCCTGTTCATCGGGCAGCTGGCCGATTGCGGCGGTGGCCAGTTTTTTGCGCGGCCCGTCTTTCGTGTTGAAAAGCCCGGCCAGAGTTTCGATATCACTGCAGGCCAGCCATTGCCTTATGATACAGGCATGCTTCCGGTCGGTTTCCTTGTCCGACTTTTCCATCATGCTTGCCCACGTCCCAAAGGCCGCGGCTGTCCGGGCGTGGTATTGCTCAACGGTTTGGCTGTTGCCCGGCAGCAGCAAGGCCTTTACAGCCTTTATATCGAATCCGCGGACCTGCCCGATATTGGCGGCAAGGCGCTGGCGCAGCTTGGATATGTCGGCAAAATCCAGCAGGGTGGAAAACTCTTCCATGAACTGCGGCGAGTCGCAGATTTTGTCAAGTATTCCGTCGACGATAGCCGCGGATTGAGACTCGTCCATGACGTCGAATCCGACGGTAATCCCCGCCTCGAACGGGAACTGCTGAAGCAGCGACTGGCAATAGCTGTGTATGGTCTGGACCTTCAGCGGCACGGGCGATTCTATGACGCTGAAGAACAGGCTGCGGGCCAACGCCATGTCCGAATCGCTTGGCGGGGCGGGCAGCAGGGCGGCCAGGCGCTGGCGCAGGTCGGCGTCATCGGTGACGGCCCATAGCGAAAGCTCGGCTACAATGCGGTTGGCCATGACGCTTGCGCCCGCGTTGGTATAGGTCAGGGCAAGGATATGCGGGTGGGGGACTCCGCTTAGCAGCAGGGCCAAAAAGCGGTCGGTCAGCACCTTGGTCTTGCCAGAGCCGGCCGACGCCGTCACCCAGACGCTGCGGGAAACGTCGATGGCAAGCTGCTGTTCGGGGCTTAGGCTAATCGGCATCTTGGGCCTCCTCGCCGGAGTCCGGGTCAAGGGACGGGACGCTCCACTCGAAAACGCGGGACAAGGTCTGGAAGTCCTTGAAACGGCTTATTTTCGTGGGTATGGCCGGGTACGGGGCGGTCTTGAATTTTGCCAAGGTTTCGGCCAGGAAATCCTTCCATTCCTTATGGTCCGCGGTAACGTCGGATATATGGCAGTCGCGCCCAAGCTTCCAGTACTGCCACGCGGTCACTTTGTGGCCGCTGGCGGACGCGATTATGCTTTCAACCGGCAGCTGCGGGGCGCGGCGGTTCCTGCCAGCGTCGGCTTTTGAGGGGATTGCCCCGGTCTTATAGTCTATCAGGGCCCCGTTGGCATCCAGGCGGTCGATGGTCGCGGCCAAAGTGAACTGGCCAAGCTGCGCGGTCAGCTTTTCTTCCAGCAGCACGGGCCGGTGTTCCTGCCGGACGAACCATGCGGCAAGGCGGTCGAACACCAGGCGGGCGGTCATGGGGAAGCCCTGGTTTTTCAAGTGTCCGTACCCGATTTGCTGCAGCAGTTCCAGATTGCCGCCCGGGGGGCATTGCCGCAGGAACTGGCGTAAAATATCGTGGATAGCGTTGCCCCAGTCGGCGGCGTCAAGGCTTTTGTCCACGGGGGGCAGAGGCTCAAGCTTCAGTATGCGGCTGCAATAGTACGAGTACGGGTCGTTCAGCAGCTTGTCCAGCCCGGACGGCGAAAAGCTTGTTGGGCGGCTTTCAGGCGGAGGCGCGGGCTGCGGCGGGCTGCACGGCCGGTACGGGGCCGCGTCCAGTTTGCGCGCCGCGTCAAGGGCCGCGCCCGCCCCGTACAGCGTTATCCTGCCCGCCTTGGCCAGGGCTTCAAGCCGCACAAGCAAGCGGTCGGGGCGCGTGACCACCCCGCCGCAGCGGACCGAGCGGGCGATATAAACTTTGGGCGCCATCATCAAGGACGCGATATCCAGCCAGTTCAAGCTTGCCACCGTGTCCTGGTCCGGCAGGCCAAGCTTGGCCCGGCCCTTCATGTTAAGCCACGGGGACTGGCCGGGCTGCTGGCGCCAGTTTTCGTCGTCGAACCCGGCCAGTATCACCGCGTCGGCCGTCAGAAGGCGGGATTCGATGGCTCCAAGCACCGCGACATTATGGCGCTGCGACGCGGACCGCACGGTGAACCTGGACATGGCGTGGGCCACGACGTATTCATAGTCGGCAGCCTTGATTTCCCCGATGTGGCCGCCGTTTTCAACCAGGGAATCCAGCGCGTCGAAAACCGCGGGGTCGGTATCGGGCGGCAGCGCTTCGCGGTGCAGACCGGCCACCTTGTCCACCCCCGCCCCGCCGTGCAGAGCCGCGGACAGCCCGGCCAGCCGCTGTTTTATTTCCAGCCACCGGGGCGGCATATTGCGGGTCTTGCGGAAGTCCAGCAGCGCAGAATCAGCGGTTTTCTCGTCCAGAAGCCGGGCGGCCAAATCCGCCAGCACCGCCATGTCGTCCGGACTTGCGGCGGCCTTGGCCATAAGCATGGCGGCAGCTCCCAGCGGGGAAAGGGACAGCGGCACGCCCGCCGAGTCGTCCGCGTCTATGCCGAACCTTTTCAAGGCCGCTCCTATTATGCGGGCAAGGTTGCGGTCGGGGCTGACTATCAGCACGCTTGCCTTAGGGTCGGCCAGGTGCTGCCCGGCGATAAGCGAAATCGCCAGGGCCTGGCCGTATTCGTTTTCCGCTTCCAGCATGTAAATGCCCCTGGCAGCGTCGCGGTCCTGGAAATCGTCCGGCAAAACCCGCCCGGCCAAGGCCTTAAGCAGCTGCCCGCGGTCGGGTATTTCGTACGGGTGAACAGCATATATTCCGTGCGTTTCGTCCGTTGGCCACGGCCGGACCTGGCCGGCTGCCAGCCCGCAGAACTTCAGGGCCAGCAGCGGGAAATAGCATGGGTGGCCGGTCAGCTGGTCCAGCGGCTGGTCCGGCCAATCGCCGACAACGGGGAAAATCACGCTGCCGTTCTTGTGGTTCAAAATTGTGCGCAGCAGCCTGCGCGAGGCCAAGTCCTGCCCCAGCAGCCCGGCCGCGATGACCTTCGTGTTGGGGGCGAAACTCAGGCAATCCAAGGCGTTCTTATATTCAAGCGCGGCGTCCTTTATCCCCGCCTTTTCCAGCAGAACCGGCCAGCTTTCGGCTATTGCCCCAAGCGCGCGGGCGCCGCTTTGCAGGTGCGAGGGCAGTCCTTGAAGGTCCAGCTTGTCCAGGTTTGAAAAATCCGCGTCGTTAAGCACGGCTTCGTCGTACAGCGCCAGCATCTGCCCGGCCGCTTTCAAGGCGCTTGCAACCGGCATGGGATAGCTTGCCCGGATAAGGCGCGCCATAAGGAATTGCCGGCCTATATCATCGGCCGAACCGTCGTCGTCGGCCCCCTGCCCGGCCAGCGCTTTAAGCGGCAGGATTTTCGGCAGTACAGCCGAGTCCACGCCAATATGCCCCATATGCCTTATGAACGCCTGCTTCAGGGCCAGGCACGCGCGCGCGGTGGGCAGGATTACCGTATGGTCGGCAAGGTCCTGCGGGCTGTCCGCCGA
>WRDZ01000029.1 GCA_009779595.1 Alphaproteobacteria bacterium
AGCTGCCTCTGCAGATAGCTTATGGTCGGCTTGCGGTCGCGCCGGACAATGGCCACGGCTTGGCTGTAGATGTCCGCGCCGCCGCCTTCGCCGTCATCGCCGAAACTGTCGGCTTCGGGGTCCGCGGTGACTTCCTGGCAGTACATCGGAGCCCCCTGTTTGCGCAGGAAATCGGTGACGCGCTGTATCTCGTCGTCGCTGATGAACGGGCCGTGCAGGCGCACGGCCTTTTGGCCTGTGGGCATGTACAGCATGTCGCCGTGGCCAAGCAGGCTTTCGGCCCCCTGTTCGCCCAAAATCGTGCGGCTGTCGATTTTGCTGGTCACATGGAAGCTTATGCGCGTGGGGAAATTGGCCTTTATCGTGCCCGTGATTACGTCCACGGACGGCCTTTGGGTAGCCATTATAAGGTGTATCCCAGCAGCCCGCGCCATCTGGGCAAGGCGCTGTATAGCGGCCTCGACGTCCTTGCCGGCGACCAGCATCAGGTCGGCCATCTCGTCAACGGCGATTACTATGTACGGCAGGCGCTTGGGCGGTATGTCCTGTTGCATCATCATGGGCTGGCCATCCTCGTCGAAACCGGTCTGCATGCTGAAGGTCAGGCTTTCGCCCGCAGCCACGGCCGCGTCCACCTTGGCGTTGAACCCGTCAAGGTTGCGCACGCCAAGCCGGCTCATCATGCGATAGCGGCTCTCCATCTCGCGCACGGCCCATTTCAGCGCGACTATGGCCTTTGGCGACTCGGTCACCACGGGGGTCAAAAGGTGCGGGATGTCGTTATAGGCCGAAAACTCCAGCATTTTCGGGTCGATAAGGATAAGGCGGCATTCGTCCGGGGTAAGCCTGTACAGCAGCGACATCAGCATCACGTTCATGGCAACGGACTTGCCGCTGCCCGTGGTCCCGGCCACCAGCAGGTGAGGCATTTTTTCAAGGCCCACGAAAGCGGGCTTTCCGGCGATATCCTTGCCCAGGGCCAGGGTCAGCCGGTATCTGGGGTCGTCCATGAACTGTTCGGTGGCTAAAAGCTCTTTGACGAAAACGGTCTTGCGCCTGTCGTTGGGCAGCTCTATGCCCAAGGCGTTGCGGCCGGGGATTACGGCGATGCGCACCGACACCACGCTTAAGCTGCGCGCCACATCGTCGGCCAGGCTGATGACGCGCGCGGTCTTGGTGCCGGCCGCGGGCTCGAACTCGTACAGGGTCACGACAGGCCCCGGGAAGAACGACAGCACGTGGCCTTTGACCCCGAACTCGGCCAGGGCGCGTTCAAGGCGGCGGGCGTTCTGTTCCAGCATTTCCCTGGTGACGGTCAGGCTGTCGCCGCCCTTGGGGTTGTCAAGAAGGTCAAGGCCGGGCAGGTTGAAGCCGTGCTTTTGCGCGGGTTTGGGCATAGCGGCAACAGCGGCCGGACGGCTGCGTTCAACGGGCTGCGGCTTGCTTGGCCGCGCGGGTTTTGCGGGCGGCTCTTGCTTCTGCACGGTTATCTTGCGCGGCCATCTGCCGAAGCGCGCCAGGCTTACGATGGGGTAAACGGCCGCTTTCAGCAGGTTCCAAAGGTTGGTGGACAGGAAGAAGAAGTACAAGGCTCCGGTCATCAGGGGGGCTGCCAGCGACCAGCCCAGATAGCTGTTGTCGCTGTGGATTATCTTCAGCCACGGCATAAGGAACAGAAGGTATTGCATCAACGCCCCGCCAAGCACGGCCGAGGCTTTGGGCGGCAGGTTCGCCAGCGCGACAAGCAGCAGTATCTGGGCGATAAGCATGGACGCAAAGCGTATGGCCGGGAAGGAGAAACGCCGCCGCCGCAGGGCATACAGGGCCCATATGAAGGCGAAGGCCAGCGGCATTATCCATAATATGCCCGCGCTTTGCCATAAGAAGTCCGCGACGATTGCCCCGATGCGGCCCATTGGGTTGCGCACGCCGCCGGAGGTGGCCGAGTTCAGCGACGGGTCCCCGGGGTTGTATCCGGCCATTGCCACAAGGACAAAGCCAAGCGCAAGCGCCGTAAGCGCCGCAAAGCTGCGCCGCAGAAGGCGGAAGGCCGCCAGCCCGAACCGGCCAAGCGCGCCCAGGCCTGAACGGACGGGTTTTTGCTTTCTTTTGAAGTTTTTGCGTTTCCTAGGCATAATACTGATGATACGCGCAAACGCCCGAAAAATCAACCGGCAAAAAACATAAGGTTTGACAAGATTTTGGAATCAGGCTAGATTATACCAAGTTTCAACTTTTTGGACCGGAAAGGAATTTGACGATGAAGAAGCTTTTATTGGCCGCCGCGCTTGTCGCATTTGCAGGCTCGGCCATGGCGCAGGATTTGAAGGTTGGCGTTGTGGACCTGGCCAAGGTGCAGGAAAACTCGACGGTGTTCAGGGACTTCGCCAAGCGCCGCGACGCCATGTTGGCCGAGCTGCGGGCCGAAGGGGAAAAGGCCGACAGGGAGCTTGCCGCCGCCCAGCAAAAGCTGATGAGCGAAAGGGCCTCTGTTTCGGAAGAAGAATTCAACAGGCGCGCCACCCAGTTCACCGAAAGCGTAAGGACCGCCCAGGAAAGGCTGGTGGAAAGGACCCGCGCCATGGAAGAAAGGGCCAAGAAGGATTTCACCGAACTGACCGAAGGCAGGCTGCAGCCGGTCATAAACACGATTGCCCGCAGCCAGAACCTGAACCTTGTCCTGACTTCCGCGGCCGTGCTCCACAGCGATTCCAGCATGGACATAACCGACCAGGTCATAAAGCAGCTTGACGCAGGCGCGCCGCGCCCGCCGCGTACACGCAGGTAACGTGCCATGGCCGACAACCGTTTCTTTTCAAAACAGGGGCCGTTCACGCTGGCGCAGATAGCCGCCGGGTGCGAGGCTGTGGTTTGCAACCCCGAAGATGCCGGGTTCCAAGTGTCGGACGTGGCCAACCTTTTGTCCGCCACTGAATCGGATTTGGGGTATCTGGCCCCCGGGCGGCTGATAAACGGGACAAGCGGCGTGAACACCATAGACCCGAAAATCATGCAGCAGTTCGAAGCGTGCAAAGCCGGGGCTTTGATTGTCCCCGAAGGCCTGCTTGAGGTCCTGCCCAAAGGCCGCATGAAATACCTGACAAGCAAAGAGCCTTCGCGCTCGTTCGCCTTGGCGCAGGTCATGTTCTATGCCTTCGAACAGGGCGACGGGCAGATTCACTCCACGGCGGCCGTCGACAAAAGCGCGAAGCTTGGCAAGAACGTCAGGGTCGGGGCGTACGCGGTCATAGAGGCCGACGCGGAAATAGGCGAGGGCACCATCGTGGACGCGCTTGCGTTCATCGGCCACGGCGTGAAGCTTGGGTCGTTCTGCCGGGTCGGCCCGCATGCCTCGGTGTCGCACTGCCTGGCCGGCGACAAGGTGATATTTTATCCGGGCTGCCGCATAGGCCAGCCGGGGTTCGGGTTTACGTTCACCCCGTCCGGGTTCATGACCATACCCCAGCTTGGGCGGGTCATAATCGGCGACGACGTGGAAATCGGGGCCAATTCTACGGTCGACCGCGGGCACCTGGAAGACACGCTTATAGGCAGCGGCAGCCGCATCGACAACCTGGTGATGATAGCGCACAACGTCAAGGTGGGCAAGACCAACGCCATTGCCGCGCAGGCGGGGATTTCGGGCTCGGCCAAGTTCGAGGACTTTGTCGCGGTCGGCGGCCAGGCCGGGATTGCGGGCCATCTTAAGGTCGGCATGGGCGCCAGGATAGGCCCGCAGGCCGGGGTGATGCGCGATATTCCGGCAGGAGCCGAGGTGATGGGCTCTCCGGCCATGCCGTCGAACAAATTTTTCCGCCAGGTTGCGGCTCTGTCAAGACTGGCGAAAGGCGAGGGTAAAAATGGAAAAAACTGAGAATGGCATGACCGGGTATGACATAGAAAACATCAGCATAAACCGGATAAGCAAGCTGCTGCCGCACCGTTATCCTTTCCTGCTGGTGGACAAGGTCGTGAACGTAAAGCTTGGGCACAGCGGGGTCGGCATCAAGAACGTCACCATGAACGAGCAGTTTTTCACCGGCCACTTCCCGGGCCACCCGATAATGCCCGGGGTGCTGATAATCGAGGCCATGGCCCAGACCGCCGGGATAGTCGCTCTGGAAACCCTGGGCGCGGCGCAGAACCTGGACATTGAAAATGGAAGCGAACTGCTTGTTTATTTCATGAGCATCGACGAAGCCAAGTTCCGCAAGCCCGTCGGCCCCGGCGACCAGCTGATGATGCATGTGACGCTTGAACGCCAGCGCGGTCCGGTATGGCGGTTCAGGTGCGAGGCGCGCGTGGACGGGGTGCTGACCACCGAAGCCACGGTGACCGCGATGATAGGCAATAAGACAGACAAATAAAGGGATAGCTATAATGAGCAAAAAAATCCACTCTTCCGCGATAGTCGATGCCGGCGCGCAGCTTGGCGACGACGTCGAGATAGGGCCGTTCTGCATTGTCGGCCCAAAGGTCAGGCTTGGCGACGGCTGCCGTTTGATGTCGCACGTGGTCATCGACGGCGAAACTGTTGCCGGCCGGAACAACCTGTTTTTCCCCGGGGCGGCCATCGGCCTGGTGTCGCAGGACATCAAAAGCCTGAAAGACCCGGTGGGGCGCCTGGTCATCGGCGACAACAACACTTTCCGCGAGAACACCACCATGCACCCCGGCACAACGAAATCGCGCGGCGAAACGACCATCGGCAACGACAACTTTTTCCTTGTGAACTCGCACGTGGGGCACGACTGCCAGATAGGCAATAACATCACCCTTTCCAACAACAGCTGCATCGCCGGGCACTGCGTGCTGGAAGACCGCGTGATTGTCGGCGGCAACTCGGCCGTGCACCAGTTCTGCCGCCTGGGCGAGGGCTCGATGATAGGTGGGCTTTCAGGTATAAAGGACGACCTGATACCATTCGGCATGGTCTTCGGCGTGTCCGAGCTTATCGGCCTGAACCTTGTGGGCCTGAAGCGCCGCGGGTATGAAGCGGATACGATTAACCCGCTGCTGCAGGCGTACAAGCAGCTGTTCGGCAGGGAAGGCACGCTTAAAGAGCGGGTGCAGAAAGTGAAGGAAAGCTATCCCGACAACGTGCTGGTCCAGAAAATCATCGCATTCATGGAAGCAGGGCAGGACCGCGGGTTCTGCCAGCCTTCTGCGGCAGGCAGGGAATAAGGCTGGGTGGCCGGGGCTGTGGAAAAAATCGCGCTGGTTGCCGGAGACACCGGACTGCCCGACGCAGTGGCCCAAAGCCTTGACGCGGCGGGCGCGGACTTCATGGTGTTCCCCATACGCGGCCACGCTGGCCCGGAAATGATGAACCGCGGCAAGGACAACGTTTTCCGCATCGGCAACGCGGCCGCGACTTTGCGCAAAATGAAAAGGCTGGGGATAACGCAGATTGTCATGGCCGGAGGCTTGCGCCGCCCCACTCTGCGCGAAATATGGCCCAGTTTGGGGACCTTAAGGATTATGATTGTCATCGGGCTTAAGGCCTTGCGCCTTGGCGACGACGGGCTTTTAAGCGGGATTGCGCAGTACCTTGAAAAACAGGGCATGGCGGTGCGGGGCATCGCCCAGGTCGCGCCGCAGCTGATAACGGTGCGCGGAGAGTACGGCAAATACGGCTGGGAAAAATACATGGACGACATAAAGCGCGGCTTTGCCGTTGCCAAAGAGCTGGGCCGCCTTGACGTCGGCCAAAGCGTAGTGGTGCAGCAGGGCCTTGTGCTGGGGCTGGAAGGCATCGAGGGCACGGACAGCCTGATAAAACGCTGCGGCGGATTAAGGCGCAAAGGGCCCGGCCCGGTGCTGGTCAAGACATGCAAGCCCGGGCAGGACCGCAGGATTGACCTGCCCACCATCGGGGCGACCACCGTGCTTAACGCGCGCGACGCGGGGTTTGCGGGCATAGCCATAGAAGCCGGAGCCGCGATTATGGTGGACTTCGGCCAGATGGTTGCCAGCGCCGACAAATACGGCCTTTTTATTGTGGGGGTAACTGATGAAGACCTATAAAATCTACTTTGTCGTGGGAGAGCCTTCAGGCGACCTTCTGGCCGCCCGGCTTATAAAGGCCCTGAACGAAATGGACAACGTGAAGTTCAAGTTTTACGGCATCGGCGGCGAGGCCATGCGCGCGCAGGGGTTCAAGTCGCTGTTCGACAACTCGCTGCTGGCAAGGATGGGCTTCTTCGAAGTCCTGCCCGCAGTGCCCAAAATCCTGCGCCGCATCGGCCAGCTTATCGAGGACATCAAAAGCGTGCAGCCGGACATAGTGGTGACCGTTGACAGCTATAGCTTTGCCATCAGCGTCATCAAGCGCATAAAGCAGGCGAAAATCGACGCGCCCATAGTCCACTATGTGGCTCCGCAGGTGTGGGCGTGGCGCGGCAGCCGGGTTAAGAAGCTTAAAGGGCTTATCGACCACCTGCTGACGATACTGCCGGGCGAACCCAAGCTGTTCGAAGGCTATGTGCCCGCGACCTTCGTTGGCCACCCGTCGATTGAGCGCTGCAAGATAGACAAGGCTCAGGCCCAGGCTTTGCGCGCCAAATACGGCATAGGCAGGGGCGACAAGCTGCTTTGCGTGCTGCCGGGTTCGCGCACAAGCGAGGTCAAATACCTGCTGCCCGTTCTGACCAGGACCGTCAACCAGCTGGCCAAGACCAACAAGAACCTGTACGTGGTGGTGCCCAGCGTGACCACGGTCGCCGGCAAGGTCGCCGGCGCCATACGCCGCTGGAAGCTGCCGACCATAATGGTCATGGGCGAAGAGGACCGGTACAACGCCTTCGTGGCTTCGGACGTCGCGGTCGCCGCATCGGGCACCGTGTCGCTTGAGCTTGCGGTCTGCAAGGTGCCGCACATCATCATATACAAGGTGAACCGCGCCACGGCATACCTGGCGCGCAAAGTGCTGAAGATAAAATACGTGAACCTGATAAACATCCTTCAGAAACGCGAAATCATCCCCGAGCTTCTGCAGGAAAAATGCACTCCAGCGAACATCGCCGCGCATATCGGGATACTTCTGAACGACGACGCGGCGCGGGGCACCCAGATAAAGCAGGCCACTGCCGCCATGCAGCTTTTGCGCAACCGCGACGACATCATGCCGTCGCAAAAGGCAGCCGCGGTGATAATGCAGGTGCTTAAAGACTCGGGTGCGAAAAAGTGACGCCGCCCGCCTATTCGTCCCTGCTGGGCACCCCCAGCGTATAGGAAAAGACTTGCGGACCGGTTATGGCGGATAAGCTTCTTTCGATTTGTTCCACAAGTTCGTTGACCACGCCCGAGCTTGAAAAGGCGGCTATGACTTTGGCGCCCGGAGCGGGCTTCTTGGGCCATCTTTCTTGCACGCAGCGATACTCTATGACGGGTTCGTCGTCATAATCGTCCGAAGAAGTATCTGTTTCTTCTTCACTCATATTTCGCACACCTTTGCCCCTTTATATGTGACCGGCAGGGCGCGGTTCGGCTTGCCGTCCATGTTGGAAAGCATGTCGAAAGCCCCGCAGTGCGACGGTTCCCCAAGCATGGCGATGCCGGTGCATTCCGCTTCCGGCGACGGGATGAACCTGGCCGACTTGAACCGGCCGGTATCAGGGTCCTGCCTGTATTCGATGGCCGGCCAGCCGCTTGGGTTCTTGTGGCCGCCGAAGTCGAACACGGGCACGCCAAGCCAGCCCAGCTGTCCGCGTATGTGTTCCTGGTGGTCATGCTCTACCCGCAGTTCGGCGGAGTTTTTATTAAAAACGTGTTCAGATATATAGGCCAGAGCAAGCCATTGCGGCCCCAGTGCATGCCCGCGCACATACCATGACCCGCGTTGAAGGTTTGTAAAATCCCAATCTCGTATAAAGGCTTTTGAATCCGGGTCCCACGTGTCGCATAGAAGGGCTGTTGAATCGTCCGGGTTGCTGAAAACTATCACATTAAGCGGTATCTGTACCGGCGAATTATTGCGGTTGTCGAACAGTTCTTTCAGGCATCCAGAGCTTACCACAGCGTTGGCCCCGCATTCATTCATAGAATGTAAAAATTTATTTTTGTCGCCTTTTTCATATGCCAGGACAATATCTTTGGCTTGACTGGCGTCGCACGACTGATAACGGAAAAGCGTATAGACGGCTTGGTCGGTAATGGAATTACGGCTGTATTTCATTTTGGCGCGGCAGCCGCTTATATGCATGCTAAGGCGGTTCCTTTCCATGCCTTTG
>WRDZ01000030.1 GCA_009779595.1 Alphaproteobacteria bacterium
AACGCTTTACGTATCCGATTTCTTTTTCCGTGCCCGCCATTTGTTCTTTCTCCTTAAATTTACTGTTCTGGTTCAAAATATTTCCCGTAATTATACACTAGTTTTACAAAAAAGCAACAGTTTTTTTCTGAAACGGCGCCGTGATTTTTTGATATTGCAAACAAAAGTATAACCTTGTAATATAGTCGGTAAGTCATCTTAACCAAGGACATTGCAATGACCGACTTTGCCGCTTTAAAGGCCGACATATCCGCGCGCATGGACAAGGCCGCGGACGCATTGAAAAGGGATTTCGCATCGCTGCGCACGGGGCGCGCCAGCCCGGCGCTGCTGGACTCTATCGTGGTGGACGCGTACGGCGAGCAGATGCGCATAGACCAGCTGGGCTCCATCAACGTGCCCGAGCCAAGGCTCCTTTCCATAAGCGTGTGGGACAAATCCATGGTCAAGGCCATCGAGAAGGCCATAACCGAAAGCAACATGGGCTTAAACCCCAGCAACGACGGCACGCTGATACGCCTTCCCATCCCCCCCATCACGGAAGAGCGGCGGACCGAACTGGTCAAGGCTGCCGGCAAGTTCACGGAAAACGCGCGCATAGCGGTGCGCAACCTGCGGCGCGAAGCCATGGACTCGGTCAAAGCATGGGAAAAGGGCAAGCAGATATCCAAGGACGAGCTTGAGCGTTTCGAGGCCGAAATACAGAAAATCACGGACTCGGCCGTCAAGACGATGGACGACGCCTTGGCTCACAAGGAAACCGAAATCAAACAGGTGTAGGGCTATGGATATAAAAGAACGCATCAAGGACCTTAAAGTCCCGGGTCACTTGGCAATTATATGCGACGGCAACGGCCGCTGGGCGAAACAGCGCGGGCAGCTGCGCATGCAGGGGCACGTCGCCGGCGTCAAGGCTGCGGAAAACATAATCAAGCTGTGCCATCAGGCGGGCATAAAGCACCTGTCGCTGTTCTTGTTCTCGACCGAGAACTGGGACCGTCCCAAGCCCGAGATTGACGGCCTGATGAAACTGATGTTCGACGGTTTGGCCAAAGACCCGAAGGAATATGTCGGCAAGGGGGTGCGGTTTAAATGGCTGGGCGAGGAAGACGGCGCTTTGCCCGACGGGATGGTCGAAAAAATCCGCCATGTTGAAAAGGTCACCGAAAACGAAAAGGACATGGTGTTCACTGCGTGCGTCAACTATGGCGGCCGGCAGGAAATCGTAAACGCGGTCAAAAAGGCGGCGGCCGACGGAGCGGCGGAAAACATGACCGTCGAGGGTTTCCGCAAATACCTTTACGGCGGCGGCCTGCTGCCGGACATAGACCTGGTTATCCGCACCTCGGGCGAGCAGCGGGTCAGCAACTTCATGATGTGGTACCTTGCGTATGCCGAGTTCTATTTCCCCAAATACCACTGGCCGGATTTCAACGAGGACACCCTGGTCGACGCAATCAAAGAGTTTACAAGCCGCGACCGTCGTTTCGGCGCTATAAAGGAATAGGAAGATGTCTAAGGATTTGAAAAAAAGGATTATAACTTCGCTGGTGCTTGCTCCGCTGGTGCTGTTTGCGATAATCATGGGCGGCCTGTGGTACTTCGCTCTTGTGGCTGTCATGGCCGTTGCCATGGCATGGGAGTGGGAGCGCATGATTTACCGCAAGTTCACGGGCTTCGGGGTCGGCATCGCCGTTGCCGCGCTGGCGATGCTGGCATATGCCATGATGTTCCGGAATTTTATAGGTTCGCGCATGTGCGCTGAGGGCGCCAGCGGACTTTGCCCGTTTTTTGCCGGCGTTTTTGTCGTCGTCGGCCTGCCGCTGCTTATGGCGCTGGTTTACTATAGGCTGGCCAAGTTCAAGAAAAAGGCCAATGCCGGGTTCATAGCGGCCGGCGTCCCGTATATCCTGCTGCCGGTTGCGTCCCTGGGTTTGTTGGGCACGGACTGCTACAAGCATCTCGTATTGTTCCTGTTCCTGACCGTATGGGCGACCGACGTCGGCGGATATGCGTTCGGCATGACCATCCGCGGGCCCAAGTTTTTCCCGAAAATCAGCCCGAAAAAGACCTGGGCCGGGGTTTTCGGCGGGATATTCCTTGCCTGCCTGGTCGGCGCGTGGTTCGGATTCTTTGAAGGCCCGGTAAAATTCGTCCTTATCGGCGCGGTGCTTGCAATCGCGGCCATTGCCGGAGACCTGTTCGAATCCTGGGTCAAGCGCAGGCTGTTCATAAAGGATTCAAGCAACCTTATCCCCGGGCACGGCGGTTTGTTCGACCGGATTGACGGGCTGCTGTTCGCTGCTCCCGTGATGCTGTTGATTAAGATGGTGGTGCCTTTCTGATGCTGTACGTCCTTGCATTCCTTGTCGTCCTTTCCGTAGTCGTCCTGATACACGAGGCCGGCCACTTTTTCATGGCCCGCCTGTGCGGCGTCAGGGTCGAGGAATTTTCGTTCGGCTTCGGGCGCGAGCTTTTCGGCGTGACCTCGAAAAAATCCGGCACGCGGTACAAGGTCTGCGTGCTGCCGCTGGGCGGCTATGTCAAGATGCTGGGCAACGACGACGTGGCCAGCGTGCGCGGCAAAGAGGTGGCCGAAGAGCTGCGCAAATACGCGTTCCAGCACCAGGCCCCGTGGAAGAAATTCCTTATAGTCCTGGCCGGCCCGTTCATGAACTATCTGTTCGCGATTGTGGCGCTGGCCATGCTGTTCATGTTCGCGGGCGCCTATTCCGTGCCGCCGGTCATCGAAAGTGTGGTCGAGGGCTCTCCTGCCCAGATGGCCGGAGTGCAGCCCAAGGACATCGTCAGGAAAGTGAACGGCAGGGGCATCACGGACTTCGCCCAGCTGCGCAAGGCCATCATGCTGACCCACAACGCGGCCGTGGTCTTGCATGTTGAACGCAGCGGCCAGTTCCTGGACATCGAAGTCGTCCCGCAGCTAAACGACG
The DNA here is from genome assembly GCA_009779595.1 of Alphaproteobacteria bacterium. Taxonomy (GTDB): domain Bacteria; phylum Pseudomonadota; class Alphaproteobacteria; order WRDZ01; family WRDZ01; genus WRDZ01. The sequence goes on from WRDZ01000030.1 coordinate 2,952, forward strand.
ACAAGATGCCGTTCATAGGGGTGGGCGGCGGCAGCCTGGCCACCATCCAGTCCGAACGCCTGGCTCCGTGGCCGGCCGTCAGGCTGGCTTTGTACGAAGCGTACAACATGACGCACGCCACCCTTGTCTATATAAGGCAGATACTGTTTTCCGGGCGTTCGGCCAGCCAGATGCGCGGCCCGCTTGGTATTGCCGAGATGTCGGGCGACGCGGCCAGCGGCGGGGCGCTGAGCCTGCTTGTCTTCATCGTGCAGGTGTCTATTGCAATCGGCCTGATAAACCTTATGCCCATACCGTTGATGGACGGGAGCCACCTTATACTTTACGTGCTGGAAATGATACGCGGCAAGCCCGTGTCGGAAAAGACGCTTACAATCATGGCTTATTTGGGCTGGGGCATCATACTGTTCCTGCTTTTGTACACTTTCTATAACGACATCCCGCGCATCTGGGGCAGGTTATGGTCGTAAGGCGCCTGCTGCCGGCATTGGTTCTTGTCCTTATAGCCGGCAAGACATGGGGCATGCCCGTTACCGTGACCGGCAACCAGCGCGTGGCCGAAGGCACGGTTCTGGCCAACATAAGGGGGGCGGACGGGCCGACCATCACCAGCAGCCAGCTTGACCGGATAGTCAAGGACCTTCACGCCACCGGGCTTTTTTCCGATATTTCCGTGGACGTAAGGGGGGGCAGGCTGTATGTTAACGTCCAGGAAAACCCGACGGTCAACAGGGTGTATTTCGACGGCAACAAGCGCGTCAGCGAAGAAGATATAGCCGCCGCCCGCCTGCGCCTTTCCCCGCGCGAGGTGTTCACCAGGACCAAGGCCAAAGAGGACGCCGAACGCATTGTCGAGCTTTACCGCCGCAGGGGCATGTTCAACGCAAGGGTTACCCCGCAGGTAATAAGGCGCGACCAGAACCGCGTTGACGTGATATTCGCCATAGACGAGGGCGAAAGGGCGTTCATCAGAAGGATACGTTTCGCGGGCAACGAAAGGTTCTCGGATTCCGAGCTTAGAAGCGAGCTTATGTCGCGCAGGAAAGCCTGGTGGAGGTTCCTAAGCAGCGTTGACACCTTCGACCCCCAGCGGTTCGCCTTCGACCAGGAGCTGCTTAGAAGGTTCTATTTTTCGAAAGGGTACGCGGATTTCCAGATACGCTCGGCCGTGGCACAGCTTATCAACGGCAGTGATTTCGTGCTGACCATCACGGTAAGCGAGGGGCCGCGCTATAGGTTCGGCGACATAAGGGTGGTTTCGCCCATCCCCGAAATCACGGAAGAGCAGATTTTGAAGGTGCTAAGGTTCAGGACCGGCGACTGGTTCAACGGCAATAGCCTGGAGGATTCGCTTTCGGCCATATCCGACTATGTGGCCGACCGCGGGTATGCGTTCGTGAACGCCGTCCCGGAAATAAAGACTAACCCGGAAACCAGGCGCGCGGACATAGTGCTGACCCTGACCCAAGGCCCCAGGTTCTTCATAAACCGCATAAACATCACTGGCAACGTGCGCACCAAGGACAATGTGATACGGCGCGAAATCACAATCGCCGAGGGCGACGGGTTCAGCTCGTCCAAAATCCGCCGTTCCCGGCAGAGGATAGAGAACCTGGACTTCTTTTCCCGCGTCAGCGTGACAACCGAACCCAACACGGGCATGCCCGACCGGGTCGATTTGAACGTTGACATCGAGGAAAAATCCACGGGCAGCATCAGCTTTGCGCTGGCGTTCTCGACGCTGGACGGCGCAAGCTTCGAAACCGGCATACGCGAGAACAACGTCCTGGGCACGGGCCTGGGCATGGGGATAAGCGGCAGGCTTGGGTCCAGGCGCTCGGAAGTGGACTTTTCCATAACCCAGCCGTATTTCATGGGCAGGCCGGTGCTTGCAGGTCTTGACCTGTTCTATATAACGCGCAACCTGCAGTCGCAAAGCTCGTACAACCTGGACACGGTGGGCTTTACCACCAGGTTGGGCTGGCGGTACAACGAAAACCTGCGCCACCGGGTAAGCTATACGTTAAGGCAGGAGGACGTGACCGACGTCAAGGACACCGCGTCCATATACGTCAAGGCGCGCGCCGGGCGCAGCACCGTATCCATGGTCAGCCAGATGCTTACATACGACACGCGCGACAGCATGATAATGCCCTCGTCGGGGGTGCAGTCGACCATCGGCACGGACTTGGCCGGCCTTGGCGGCGACCGCAGGTTTGTACGCTTTGACTGGCGCGGGGTGCATTACTATCCGGTGACGGACGGCATCACGCTGTCGACAATGCTTGGAGCCGGGTACATGTTCGGGTTCGGCGGCAGGGAAGTCGACCTTGGCGACCGGTATTATATCGGAGGCCATGACGTGCGCGGTTTCGCCTATTACGGTATAGGTACGCGCGACAAGCTTACCCGCGACGGGCTTGGGGGCAACTGGATGGGGCTGGGCTCGGTCCAGGCGACGTTCCCGATTGGCCTGCCCAAAGAGTCGGGGGTGCGCGGACAGGTGTTCAGCGACTGGGGAATAATCGGCAAGCCCGACGGATTCGACGCGGCGACCATGTATTACTCGAACAGGCCGCGCGGTTCGGTCGGAGTGGGCCTGTCCTGGATGTCCCCCATGGGCGCCATAGGGTTCGATTTTGCGTGGGCCGTGAATAAAGAGCCTTATGACGTCACGGAAGTCTTCCGCCTTGGCTTCGGCGGCAGGTTTTGACGCGACAGTCCCTCATAGCTCGTCTTAATTCATATTTATAGCGCGAACGCCCGGGCCAGCGCCAAAGCTCGCGGAAAGCGAGCGACGCGCGTGTCCTGCGGACCGCCTGGCGGAGCCGCTGGCGCGGCAGGCATTTAATATATAAAGGGGAATCACACGCGAAAAAACACCTTTCTGCATTTTCCCCTTGACAGGAAATCGGCAAAATCGGCAATTAACCATTTTTCGTCAAAAGTCGCAAGTTTTCCATGAATGTCGCAAGTTGAAGGCGGCTTATTTGCCGATGCAGAAATTCTTGAACACTTCGTCCATTGCCTGCGCCGCCCCGTCGCGCCCGGTTATGGAATCCAGGCACAGTATGGCCTGGCGCACCCATTCGGCTGTAAGCTCCTTGTCCTGCGCGGTTTGCGCCTGTCCTAAAGCCTGCAAAGCTTGGTCCAGAGCGGTTTTGTGCCTAAGGCTTATGAACTGCCAATCCTGCGTGTTGTCCCATTGGTTTTGCATGATTTGCCTGATAGTTTCAATAAGTTGCGGGATACCCTCGCCTGTCAGGCATGAAATATCCAGCCGGCCGGGGTCGCGGTTTTCGCGCTGGTCAGCCTTGTTGTGCACGCATAAAATATGTTTGAAATCAACGCTGTACTCTGTATCATCATCATCGCCGCCAATCAGATGCAGCACAAGGTCGGCGTTCTCGGCCTCTTGCAGGGCGCGCCTTATCCCCTCTTTCTCAATAGAATCAACGGTTTGCCGCAGCCCGGCAGTGTCCTTCATTATCACGGGAAAACCGCCGATTTCCAGCTTCACGCTTATCACATCGCGCGTAGTGCCCGCAATATCGGACACGATTGCCGCGTCCGACCGGCTTAACACATTGATAAGGCTGGATTTTCCGGCGTTCACAGCCCCGACCACGGCAATGGAAAAACCGTGGCTTATGATGCGCCCGTCGCGCGAATTCCGCAGCCTGCCGGCAATTTTACCGGCGATTCCAGCCAGTTGCCCCATATCGAAACCTGACGGCAAATCCTGCCCGTCGGAAAAATCAAGCTCGAACTCCAACCGCGCAAGCTGCTGCACCAGAACCTCGTGCCATTGGTCGTATTCCTTGTACGAACGCGCGTCCATGCGGCGCAGGGCAACGGCTTTCTGCACGCTGGTTTCGCTGTTTATGATGTCCAGCAAAGCCTCGGCCTGAGCCAAATTCATCTTCCCGTTCATCACCGCCCGCCGCGTGAATTCGCCGTTCTGCGCGGTCCGCGCGCCCAAATGCAGCAGGCTTTCATACAGCGCGGCCAGCACCGCGCGGCTGCCGTGCGGGTGGATTTCCGCCGAATCCTCGCCGGTGAAACTGCTTTTGGCCGCGAAATATATGGCCAGGACGTGGTCGCCGTTGACCTTGCACAAATACGCATGCCGCGCCGCGAATCGCTTGCGCCCGGTCAATTCCTTAAGTATTTCAAGGGATTTGGGCCCGGATACCCGCACCACGGCCACGCCCGATACCCCTGGGGCCGAGCTAAGCGCAAAAATGGTGTCGTTGTTTTTCATAGGGAAATTGTAACACAAAATACACAAAAAGCAAAACTTTTTAGCTATTTGTTAACAAATAGAACGTATATTGGAGTCAAGTCCAAGCGTATTTACGCGTATACATAATGTCTTTTATAGGAGCATGAAGATGACTAAGAAATTGATGATGGGCGCACTTTTGGGCGCGTTTTTCGGGGTAGTGATGTGGGTTACGCCCGCATTGGCGCAGGCGACGGGTAACCCCTTCCAGCAAACCCTGAATATGATTATGGCCGTTTACTGCAACGTAAGGACCATAATCTTTGTTGCCGCGGGCT
>WRDZ01000031.1 GCA_009779595.1 Alphaproteobacteria bacterium
AACCCATGCTGCGAAGGCACGCCCACAGAATCAGCGCCCCCAGAACAGCCCCCAAGACCTGGAACAGCATGTAAAGCAGGCCCTCGTCAAGCTTAAGCCGCTTGTCCATCATCCCGCCAAGCGTGAACACAGGGTTTATGTACCCGCCCGAAACCGAAGCGATGACCTGGTACAGCGCGATGTACGTCATGCCAAGCACCGCCGCCACGCCGATGAATCCGATGTCGTCGATGGCGGTTATTATGACTCCGCACCCTATAAGCGTGAAAAACATCGAGCCTATGAACTCGGCCGAGTATTTCGGCGGGACCAAAGCGCACAGCTTGCACATGACCTTTACTCCTTTGAAATATTTGCCTTCAAATAAATATAACATATTTGATTTTAAAATAAACCTTTTTTTAACAGATGCTCAACGATAATTGAAAAAGATAATTGTTGATTATTGGTTCAGAGGTTTGGCTATGGCCGTAGATAAAGCTATGAGGGTTCTTGTTGTTGACGACTATCAGACAATGCGCAAGGTTGTGTCGCATTTGCTGAAGAAGCTTGGCTTCCAGAACATTGACGAAGCGGCCGACGGCACCGAGGCCCTGAAGATACTGCGCGGCGGCAACCCGTACGGGCTTATCGTGTCCGACTGGAATATGGAGCCCATGACAGGCCTTCAGCTCCTGCGCGAAGTGCGCGCGGACGCGGCTCTGAAGAAGACCCCGTTCATCATGGTGACCGCGGAAAGCAAGGCCGAAAACGTCATCGCCGCCAAGGAAGCCGGCGTTTCCAACTATATCGTCAAGCCGTTCAACGAGGTCACGCTGAAATCCAAGATGGTCAGCGTCCTGGGCGATTTCGAATAAAGCCGTTGACCGTCATGTGTTTTTGGCATACTATAGCCCCCACGATAAACATGGGGGAAACCGATGCTGCTGCCCGAAAACATAAAACACGTCGAAACCTCGCGCCTATACGGCTGGCCTTGCCTAAGCGCTATAGCCTACGACGGATTTACCACCAAGTTCCTTGCCCATAAGAACAGGCTTTATATAAAAGGCAGTATGAACGACGCCGTCCCGGTTCGAAATGAACTCCCTGCGAATGCCAATCTCGTCCAGCGATATGGTATTTGGGGCTGTAAATTTTTCATGCCGTATGACATAGTGATTATAAACCAACACTTTACGGACCCCGCTAAAATCACGTTTCTGGAATCCGGCTGCTATACGCAGATGACGGATTCGTACTACCCGAACTATTTCCAGCAAGTCCTGCCGTTCGATATTTATCAAAATTTATCCCATGAAGGCATGTTCACAAGGAAAGCCCTTGCCCAGATGGAAGCCGCCGCCCGCCTGGCCAAGAATGTCATCGTCCCCAAAAAAGCCGGCAGCACGGCACGCTTAGAGTACGGGCGCGGCTATCTGCGGATAATATCCGACAGCATCCAATGCCCATACCCCTCGGGCTGCATGCACGCCCCCGGCCTGCCCCCGCAAGAGTGCGAACACTTCGCCCCGCTGTCCAAATATTTGTCCGCCGCCCGCTAGTCTTCCTCATACACCGGCAGGATGATTGAAAAAGTGGTGCCGTCGCTGGCATTGCTTTCCACTTTCAGGCTGCCGTCGTGCTTTGCCACTATGGCCTGCACTATGGCCAGGCCCAGCCCGTAACCGGCCTGCTTCTTGTCAACGCGGAAAAACCGTTCGGTCAGGCGGGGCAGAAGGTCTTCGGGGATGGGCTGGTCGCACTTGTTGTTTATGTCCACCGTGACCAATCCGTTGTCCACGCTCATGGAAATGCGCACTGGCTGCCCTTGCGTCCCGTACTTTACGGCATTGTCCGCCAGGTTCGAGAACACCTGCAAAAGCTCGTCCTCAAGCCCGTAAACGAACGCCTGGCGGTCAAGCTTGCCCAGCTGGCACTTGGGGCTGGCCCTTGACACGTGTATCAGCTGCTTGGCTATGCTGACCGCGCCGAACTCCTGCAAAGGGCGGTCGGTTTCCAGATACGACAGGTCCAGCAGGTTCTGTATCAGCTTTTGCATCCTGTCGACCTGGGCCATCATCAGCGGTATGAACTTGGCCGCGGCTTCCGGGTCGTACCGCAATGTTTCCAAAGAGCCCTTCAGCACCGCCAGCGGGGTCTTCAGCTCGTGCGAGGCGTTGGCTATGAAGTCGTGCTCCATCTGGGTCTTCTGCCCCTGCAGGCTGCGCAGCTTGTCGTGCCAGAACTTGGCGATGGCATTCACCGCCTTGACAATCCTTGCCGATTCGTTGGTCTTGCTGCGCGTGAAGCGGCGCACGTCGCGCACGCGGCCGGTCTTGGCAAGCTCGGTCACGTATTCAGCCACGTCCTGCAAACGGAACATGAACGGCATGATGAACACGTGGTTAAGCACGACGATGAACGCCACGGCGCGCACGGCAGTGTCCAGGGGCAGCTCCTCGGCCGCCACAAGGATTGCCATGACCAGCAGGGCCGGTATGGAAATCAGCAGCCCGCGCTTGAAAAACCGAAGCAGTTGAGGTTTTGATTGTCTTTTTTTCATAAACATAGTATAACACAGTACAGTGGCAACGGCTATGGCAAATATGACGAAAAACGCGAAAACGACCCCGATGATGCAGCAGTACCTTGACGCCAAGGCCCTGCACCCCGATTTCGTCCTGTTCTTCAGGCTTGGCGATTTTTACGAGATGTTCTTCGACGACGCCATCGCCGTGTCCAAGGCCCTGGACCTTACCCTTACCCGCCGCGGGCAGCATGACGGGCAGGATATCCCGATGTGCGGCATCCCGTTCCACGCGTACGACAACTATATCGCGCGCCTTATCCGCAAGGGCTTCAAGGTCGCCGTGTGCGAGCAGGCCGAAACGCTTCAGACAAAGGAAACCAAAGGCATCATGCAGCGCAGGATATCGCGCCTGGTGACCGCCGGCACCCTGACCGAAGAGTCCATGCTGACCCCCAAGGCCAGCAACTATATCGCGGTCATTGCGCGGCTTAAGGGCCAGACCGCCATCGCGGTGGCCGATATTTCCAGCGGCGTGTTCCTGACCGAGCTGTGCCAGAACACCGCCTCCTCGCTGGCCAAATTCGCCCCCAGCGAAATCATCGTCAGCGACGATTTCCCCGAAACGGAAGGCGCGACAAAGCTGCCGGCCGCGCGGTTCAACCATGACGGCGCGCGCAAGGCCGTGTGCGCATATTATGGTATAGCGGGCGTCGAAGGCCTTGGCCCGCTTGAGCCCGCGCAGGTGCTTGCGGCCGGGGTGCTTATCGACTATGTGACGCTGACCCACCAGGGGCAGCCGCCCGCGCTTGGCCTGCCCCAGGCCATACTGCCCGACCAGATTATGGAAATCGACGCTGCCACTCGCCGCAACCTGGAACTTTTTTCCGGCCAGTCGTCGTGCCTTATCGACGTCATCGACAACACGGTCACCGCGGCCGGGGGGCGCGAAATCCGCGCGTACCTGACCGGCCCGTTGACCGATATCAATGCCATAAACTCGCGGCTTGACATGGTGCAGCTGTTTAAACACAACCGCCAGGCACGGCAGGACATGCAGGAATTGCTGCGCCAAACATACGACATAAAGCGGTCGCTTGCCAGGCTCTCGTCGGGCAAAGGCGGCCCGCGCGATTTGGCGGCCATACGCGACACCCTGCTGGCATTGCCGCAGATACAGGTCGGGCTGCTTGGGTGGCGGGCCATGGCCAAGCCGGAGGTGTTGGAAAAGCTGACCGCGCAGACCAAGCCGCAGGACGAACTGGCGCGCCTGCTTCAACTGGCGCTGTCCGACAGCCTGCCGCTGCTGACGCGCGACGGGGGCTTCATCGCCAAGGGGTACAGCCCCCAGCTGGACGAGCTTCTGGAAATCCGCGACGACTCCAAGCGGCTGATAGCCAACCTGCAGGCCATGTATTCGCAGCAGACCGGCGTGGGCAACCTGAAGGTGAACTATAACAACCTTATCGGGTTCTTCATCGAGGTCCCGGCAAAGTCCGCGCACGTCCTTATGAACGACAAGGAACGCTTTATCCACCGCCAGACCATGCTGAACGTTGTGCGCTTCACCACCGGCCAGCTGGCCGAGCTTGAAGACAAGATAACCAACGCACGCACCCGCAGCATCGGGCTTGAACTGGAAATCTTCGCCCGGCTGTCCGAACAGGTTCTGGAAAAATCCCATGCCTTGAACGGACTGGCGGCCGCGCTGGCAATGCTGGACGCGCTGCTGGGCCTGGCTCAGCTGGCCGACGACAACAATTACTGCCGGCCTGTGCTTGACCACTCCACCGATTTCGAGATTACGGGCGGAGCCCACCCCGTGGTGGCCAAGGCCTTGGGCAACCGCTTCATCGACAACGACTGCGCTCTTATGGGCGGGCAGAAGATATGGCTGCTGACCGGACCCAACATGGCGGGCAAAAGCACGTTCCTGCGGCAGAACGCCCTGCTGGCAATCATGGCCCAGATAGGCAGCTTCGTGCCCGCCAAAGCCGCGCGAATCGGCCTGATAGACCGCATGTTCAGCCGGGTCGGAGCGGGCGACGACCTTGCCAAGGGCCAGTCCACCTTCATGGTCGAGATGATGGAAACCGCCACAATCCTGAACCGCGCCACTGACCGGTCGTTCGTGATACTTGACGAAATCGGGCGCGGGACCGCCACGTTCGACGGGCTGGCCATTGCCTGGGCCGTGGTCGAATACCTGCACACCCGCACGCTGTGCCGCACCTTGTTCGCCACCCACTACCACGAGCTTACCGCCCTGACAGCCAAGCTCAAAGACCTGGCGCTGTACAACGTGACGGTCAAGCAGCACGGCAGCGAAATCGTGTTCCTGCACCGCGTGGAAAAAGGGGCGGCCGACAAATCCTACGGCATACACGTAGCTTCGCTGGCCGGCCTGCCCAAATCCGTTATAGCGCGGGCAAGCGCGGTGCTGGACAGCCTGGAAAAGAACGAGAACAAGGCCGCCAACCTGCTTTCGCTGCCGCTGTTCGCCGCAAGCGCCGCGGCCCGGCCGCAGCCGGACGAGCCAACTCCCCTGCAGCGCAGGCTGGCGTCAATCGACCCCGACCGGGTCAGCCCCAAAGACGCGCTTGAACTGCTGTATGAACTGAAATTGCTGGATAAAGGCGCGTCTTCCTAGGCCCGTTCCAAAACTATCCCCAGCGCGCCGTATTTCTTTATGTCGTCCCTGGGATAGTATTGTTCCATATCCGCGTCCGCGTCTTCAGGTGAAATCTCCTTATCCCAGCCGCATTGTTTGGCGCCAAGGCTTTCAACCAGGGCCCCAAAATCCCGGAACCGGCACAAGCCGACAATCTTGCACGGCAGGGTTTCATCGTTTTCCCTGTTTATGAAAAGTATATTGTCGCCAAGTTTCAGCTGCCGGCGTTTTTCATCGCAAAGCCGAAGCTCTATATTTTTCACGCCGTCCTTGATTTTGGTGAATGATTCAAAATCCAGCCGCATCTGCATAACCGAAGCATTATTGGCAGCCAAGCCGTTATTCTCCAAAAACTCTTCCAGATAATCCAGCCAGTCGGGCAGGTTTTGCTCTTGGAAAAACGCCCTTAGGAAAATGACCGTGGTCTCGTGGCGCTTTGCCGCCTCCGCCTTTCCGGCTTCCGTGAACATCAGGTTTTTTAAGCGAAGGAGCTTTTCGAAAAAATGGTTTATGTAAAATGATTTCCGTTTATACTTTTCCTGTGTAATGTTTATGTCCGGCCAGACATCCCTGTCGAAAACCGGCTCGTTATTGTAAAACTTGACCCGCAGGGTGCGGATTATGCCGATTGCGCCCAAACCCTCAAGCATGTCGGCGTCGGACACGATTTCGCCCTCGACGGTCGCCGGGCGGATACCCTGCAAAAGCTTGCTGTACCCCATGTTCCGTATGATGTCAAGCACCTTTTCCCGGCAAGATGGCTCAACTCCGCACTGGTCCATTATCTTCACCGCGTTGGTCAGATTGTCCGCACATTCCTGCCCGAAAACCTTATAGTCGTCGCAGTCGTGCAGCAGGGCGGCCAGGGCCACGACCTTTTCGTCCGCTTCCTGGCCCTGGCACAGCCTTGCGGCAATGTCGCAGACGCGCAGCGCATGGTCTTCCCCATGGCCGGACTTTTCGCCGGACAAAAGGCTTTTGACGCAGGCCTTGACCTTTTCGGCAAGCTCTTCGTTTTCCCGCATATTATGGCCCGACTTTCTGCAGTATGGCTTCCACCACCGGGCCGAAGGTTTCCAGGCATGTAGCTCCCCCGGTGGTAAGGAATTCGCCGCACGTCACAACCACGGGCACAACCCGGCCCCCGACAAGCTCTTGCCCCTCAAGGCTTACGCGCCTCTCCTGGAAAAGCTGCATCAGCCCGCGCATGTTAAAACACGCGACTCCGTCCAGCACGTCCTGCGGCATGCGGTATTCTTCAATCGGAGTGTCGTCGAAAACCACGAACTTCTCCACAAACGCCCTGTCGCGGAATTGGGTCCCGTCGGTCTTCAGGAAATCGCCCACATACCTGGCAGTGAAAAGCTTTTCCATACTGCCCGCCGAAGGATTTAAGCCCACTTCCTCGTCCAGTTCGCGCAGGATGGCCTTTTCCAGGGTTTCGCCCGCGTTCACATGCCCACTTGCCGTGGTGTACAGCTTGCCCGGATTGTCAAGCATGGCCTTTGCCCGCCGCTGGAACACGATGTCCTTCCTGTTCCTGACCACCCATGCGTGCACGGTCTTGTGCCACAAGGCGTCGCGGTGGACCACCCCGCGGTCTTCCGTCCCCATATGGTTCCCGTCCTGGTCGTAGATGTCGATGATGTCAAGCTTTTCCACGGGTCAGCCCTTCAGCAGCTCGGCGAATTCCTGCTCGGTTATCACGCGCACGCCAAGGTCGTGGGCGTCGTCCAGCTTGCCGCCGCTTTCCCCTCCGACAACCAGATAATCCGTCTTGTTCGACACGCTTGAGCTTACAAGCCCGCCGAACTTCAGCACCGCCTCTTTGGCCTGCTGGCGCGTCATGGTCTGCAGCGCGCCGGTGAACGCCACGCGCTTGCCCGTCAGCCTGCCCTGGACAACCTGTATCTTTTCATTCACGCCCACCATGGACAGCAGCCTGTTTATCTCTTCCCGGTTATGCTGGTTGCTTAGGAACTTTATTATCTCGCTGGCCGTAGCCTCGCCCACGCCGGGAATCTGGCGCAGCTGTTCCTCGCTTAACGGCTGCAGCATGTTCTTGGCGTTCCCGAAGAACACGGCCAGGTCGCGGGCGCCGGCCTCGCCTATCTGCGGTATGCTAAGCGAATAGATGAATTTTTCCAGCGGCACGTCCACAGCCGCGTCGATGATGGCGTTGGTAAGGTTCATCA
>WRDZ01000032.1 GCA_009779595.1 Alphaproteobacteria bacterium
CGGCCTGGGCGAACGTCATGCCGCGCTGGGCCATGCCTATGATAAGCCCCGCGATGATGGTTATGGCCGTGATTATCAGCCCGGCGACCGCATCGCCGCGCACGAACTTGGACGCGCCGTCCATGGCTCCGAAAAAGCTGGATTCCTGTGACAGCTCTTCCCTGCGCCTGCGCGCCTCGTTCTCGTCGATAAGGCCGGACGACAGGTCCGCGTCAATGGCCATCTGCTTGCCCGGCATCGCGTCCAAGGTGAACCGCGCCGCGACTTCCGCGATACGGGTCGAGCCTTTGGTTATCACCATGAAATTGACCAGCACCAGGATTGTGAACACTATTATCCCGATGACGAAATTGCCGCCCATGACGAACTCGCCGAACGCCTCGATGACGTGGCCTGCCGCGCCCGGCCCCCTGTGGCCTTCGGACAGTATCACCCGGGTTGTGGCCAGGTTCATGGCCAGCCGGAACATCGTGGTTATCAGCAGCACGAACGGGAAAGATGTGAACTGCAGCACCCTTTCGATGAATATGGACGTCATAAGCACCAGCACCGCGAACGTCAGCGACATTGCAAGGAAAAGGTCTATCAGGTACGTGGGCAGGGGCATGATAAGTATGACCAGTATCCCCACCACCGCCATGGCCAGGGCAAGGTCCTTGCGGAACCCCATGCCCTTGAAATTCTGTCTGTCCAGTATTGCCGCCAGGCTAGCCATTATCTAACCTCGCTTGGGGGCACGTCTATCCCCTGGTCAGAGTATTGCTTAAGCTTGTTGCGCAGGCTGCGCAGCGAAATGCCCAGGATGGTCGCCGCGTGCGTGCGGTTGCCAAGGGTGTGGCGCAGGGTGTCTATGATAAGGTCGCGCTCCATCACGGCCATTGTCTGGCCGACCTTGGACGGGACCATGGCGACCTTCTGCTCGGCGAACTCGAACGCGTCGGCCGTTATGGACGAGCCCGTGGCAAGCAGGACCGCGCGGTGCATGGTGTTTTCCAGCTCGCGCACGTTGCCGGGCCAGTCGTACGCCAGCATCTTGTCGCACGCGTCCTTGGAAAGCGCGCGGACCGGGACGCGGTTAAGCTCGCTGTACTTCTTGATGAAGAAGTCGGACAGGGGCACGATGTCCCCTCTGTGCTCACGCAAGCCGGGCAGAGCGATGTTGACCACGTTCAGGCGGTAATACAGGTCCTGGCGGAAGCGGCCGTTCTTGACCTCTTCCAAAAGGTCGCGGTTGGACGTGGCCAGGATGCGCACGTCGACCTTTATTGGGGACTTGCCGCCTATGCGGTCGATTTCCCGCTCTTGTATCGCGCGCAGGAGTTTGGCCTGCAGCTTCAGGTCCATCTCGCTGATTTCGTCCAGCAGCAAGGTGCCGCCGCCGGCCTCTTCGAACTTGCCTATGCGCCGTGCCACGGCCCCGGTGAACGCGCCCTTCTCATAGCCGAACATTTCCGATTCCAGCAGGTTTTCGGGTATGGCCGCGCAGTTCAGGGCCACGAACTTTGCGCTGACGCGGCGCGACTTGTTGTGGATATAGCGCGCCATCACTTCCTTGCCAGTGCCCGATTCGCCGGTGATAAGCACGCCCGCTTCGCTTGGGGCTATCTGAGCCGCCTTTTCCATGATTTTGGTCATCACGGGGTCCACCGCGATGTACTGGTTCTGTTCCTGCGACACGGCGGTAAGCACCGCGCCTATAAGCTCGGTGTCCGGGGGCAGGGGTATGTACTCTTTGGCGCCGGCCTTGATTGCCGCGACCGCCGCCTTGGTGTCGGCCGAAGTGCCGCACGCCACAACAGGCATGTTTATGCGCTCGTCGGCCAGCGCGCCTATGAACTTGGCGATGTCCAGCTTGACGTCCACCATGGCAAGGTCCGCGCCGTTGCCCTGGCGCAGCACGTCCAGAGCCCCGGCTATGCTGTCGGCCTGCAGCACCTGGCCGCCTCTGGCCAGGGCCACCTTGGCCGCCGTGCCTATCTGTCCGTCAAGACTGCCGACTATAAGTAAGCGCATTTGCCTTTCCTAATCCACCGTTTAATCAAAAAACCTCAACTGCCGCGACGACGGCAGGAGGCTGTTAAGCACCGCTTCCGTGCGCCGCGGGTTTTCCTGTGCCCCTATGCTTGTCAGCCCCAGTATATACAGCTGGTTTATCAGCGATTCGTCCATGGCCTTCTTGGACAGCTTCGACGACAGCGGTATCAGCACGAAATTGGCCATCAGCGACCCATAGAACGTTGTAAGCAGGGCAACGGCCATCGCCGGCCCGATGCTTGACGGGTCTTCAAGGTTGCGCAGCATCTGCACCAGCCCGATGACGGTCCCCATCAGCCCCATGGCCGGAGCCACCTCTGCGGCGCGCTGTATTATCGAAATCGCGCGCACGTGGCGGTCGTCTATGGCCTGCGTCTGCTGTTTTATGATTTCCACGACGTCCTTGACCAGGAACCCGTCCACAAGCATGCTAAGGCCCCTGTGCAGAAGCGGCTGTGATTTCAGCTGGTTCAACGCCCCGCCCTGCAGCACCAGGAAGCTTTGCCCGCGCAGGGCGGCCGCAATCTGCATTATGCGGTGTGCCACGTCGCGGTCCGAATACCCGCGCTGGAAGAACGTCAAGCCTATAAGCCCTATGGACACCAGGACTTCCTTTATGGAATAGCTGGCCATCACGATGAAGAACGTGCTGGCGAACACGATAAGCATGCCCGGATAGTTTATGAAGTTCTGCAGTTCCCCGCCCATAAGCAGGGCCCAGACAATAGCCCCGGTCGCGCCGAAAAATCCGATGAACGTGCCCAGGTCGATTACGGGGCCCGGCAGTTTCTTAAGCGATATGTTCACCGTTTGCAGTTTTTCCTCAGATGTGTCAGCCATGATGCTATCTTTCCGTTTTGATGATTTCAGTCATAGTTATGCCCAAGCGCTCTTCGGACACCACCACTTCGCCGCGCGCGACAAGCCTGTTGTTCACATAGATGTCTATCGATTCGCCCACCTTGCGGTCAAGCTCGATGACCGTGCCGCGCCCAAGCTTCAGCAGGTGGTTCACCTGCATGTTGGTCTTGCCAAGTATGGCCGACACCTGCACGGGAATGTCGTACACGGCCTCAAGCTCGGCCGAGGACTTTGGCTTGTACTCGGGCTCGGAATAAGCCGACAGTATGGACGCTTCGCCCGTGACGTTGCCGCCGCCGGACGACGCTTGGGCGAACTCGTCAAGCTTAAGCTCTTCCGGGGTGTTCGTGGGCATATTGGTTTCCTGTGCCATAAAAAACTCCTATTGTTTGAAAAGACCGCTTATAGCCTGCTTCTGGCTTGGGTCCAACTTTATCTTGTCCACTTCCTTGGCCAAATCGGCCGGAAGCCCGGCTTTCACCTTTGCCGCCCTTTTCGGGTTGTCCATGAATTCAAGTATCATGGCCACGGCCTGGGGCGGCTGCGACGAGAGGAAACCGGCAAGCTGGTCTTCGGGGAGCTTGTCGAACATGCCCTTCACCTCGTCCTTGGACATGGACTTAAGCCGTTTTTCCATCATCTTCATCAAAAAACTGTTGAACATGCGCCCACCGTTATCCTTTTAAAACCTTTTCTATCTCGTCGATTATGTCGCTTGCCTTGCGGTATATGCCGCCGCCGTCCCACTGTATCCGGCAGTCGCCCGGGACGACTTCCGCATCCCCGACAACCTCGACCGTCTTGTCCCTGACGAACGCGGACAGCCCCTCTTCCACGTCGTACCGCAAAGCCGGGTTGACGCTTATCTGGCAGTTGGACTTGTTCACCAGCATGGCCGAGTATTTCTCCACGACCGCCAGTATCTCGGGCGCGCCGTATGAAGCAGCCATTGCGGGCATGGTCTTTTTCACGATGGCGAAAGCCAGTTCGTGCGCGGCTTTGACAGCTTCTTCCCGCGCCGTTTCCACGGCGACCTTGGTCAACGCGATATCCACGCCGATTTTGTTCACGGTTTCCAGGACCTGCGCGGCCATGGTGTTTTCCGCCTCAAGCTTTCCGGCCGCCTTGCCGTCGTTGAAGCTGCTTGCTATCCCCTGGTCCATCTGGGCCTTGGTGTAAAGGATTTCCTTCACCGGCTGCGGTTCGGCCTTAAGGTTTGCAAGGGCGTCGGCCAGCACCTGCCTGTCGTCGTCGGCCGGCTTAAGCGCCGCTGTCGCCGAAGCCGCGGCGGCCATGGCCCGCGACGGAGCGGGAAGCATGTCGTCGAAGCTGCGTTCAAACATGAATTTGGTAACCGTATCCGTCATTGCCGCCTCCCTAGTAAATCATTTCATCGGACGAGTTGGCGTCGTTTATGACAATCTCGCCCTTGCTGGCCAGGTCCTTGGCCATAATCACGATTTCGCCCTGAGCGTCGTCCACGTCGCGCATGCGCACGGGGCCCAGTGCCTCCATGTCCTCGCGCATCATCTTGCCTGCGCGTTCGCTCATGCCCTTGAAGAACAGCTCCTTGATGTTGTCGCTTGCGCCCTTAAGCGCGATGGCCAGCCTGTCGCGCGGAGCGTTGCGTATGATGACCTGTATGCCCACGTTGTCCACGCGGATAAGGTCATCGAACGTGAACATAAGGCTCTTGACCTTGTCGGCCGATTCCTTGCTGCGCTCTTCCAGGCCGCCCATGAACCGCTCTTCCGAGTTGCGGTCGAAGTTGTTGAAGATTTCGGCGACCAGCTCGTGGCTGTCGCGGCGGGACGAGCGGGCAAGGTTGCTCATGAACTCGGTGCGCAGCGTAGCCTCGACCGTTTCCAGCACGTCCTTCTGTATGGCTTCGATGTTAAGCATGCGCATGATGACCTCCATGCCCATCTTTTCGGGCAAAAGCTCCAGCACCTTGGCCGAATGTTCCGGCTTGAGCTTGGACAGCACCACGGCGACCGTCTGCGGGTATTCGTTCTTGAAGTACGTGGCCAGGACCTGCTCGTTCACGTTGGACAGCTTGTCCCACAAAGTACGGCCTGCCGGCCCGCGGATTTCCTCCATGATGGCCGACACGCGCTCGCGCCCAAGTGACTTCATCAGCAGCCTTTCCGTGGTGTCGTACGTTCCCACCAGCGACCCGGTGTTGCTGATGGCGTCGGCGAACTCGACGAACAGCTTTTCCACCACGGCCGAGCTGACCATCCCAAGGCTGGCCATTATGACGGAAATCTCTTTGATTTCGTCGTCCTCCATCATGGAGAACAGCTTGCCCGACTGCTCTTCGGACAGCGACAGCATCATGACCGCCGCCTTCTGGGGCCCCGTAAGGGCGCGATAGTTGTCGGTTACGACGTTCGGCATGTCCTAGTTCCCTCCCTCGCGATGCAGCCAAGCGCGTATTATGTTCAAAGCCTCTTCCGGGTGCTTGTCCACGATTTCGCCGATTTTACGCAGCGACGAAGCCTTGACCCGGCCCTCGACCTTGGCGATGTCTATCAGGGTGTCAAGCTCCATATTGTCTTCCGAGGGCGCGTCAAGCTGCGCCGTCTGGACGCCCGGCCCCGTAAGGACCGGCGCCACGTGCGTTATCATCAGCTCTTCTGGCACCGGAGCTTCCTGCACGTTGCTGAACGCGCGCACAATCATCGGGCGCACGACAAGCAGTATGATGAACACCGCGACTAATGCTATGCCAAGGCCTTCGGCCAGGCGCATGGCCTCGTCCTTCTGCAGGCCCAGGAAAAGCCTTGGCTCGGCCGGCATCGAATCTTCCAGGTTGACGAACTGCAGGTTCACCACGCTGACCTGGTCCCCGCGCGCCGCGTCGAACCCCACGGCGGTCTTGACCAAAGTGGTCAGGGAGTTCATCTCCGCGGTGGTGCGCGGATGGTAAACCCTTTCCCCGTGCGCGCCGACCGTATAGTTGCCGTCGACCAGGACCGCGACCGACAGCCGCCTTATCACGCCCGAGTTGTTTATCTGGTTGACGGTTTCCCTTGATATCTCATAGTTGATGGTTTCTTCCACGCGCTCGCTGCTGGACCGGCTGCCCGTGGTTTCGTTGGCCATGCGGTCGGGCAGGTTCTGCTGGACCGTCACAACGCCGTCCTGTTCGGTGGACTGCGCGGTTTCCGTCGACGTCGACATCGAGCGCACGACCTGCTGGTCGGGGTCGAAGATTTCGCGGTTTGTGACGACTTTGGCAAAATCCATGTCCACGTTGACCTCGGCGCGTATCTTGCCCATGCCAACTGTGCGCTCAAGCAAATCCTGCACCGCCTGGGTAAGCCGCACCTCGTGCGAGCGGCGCATCTCTTCATTCGACGACAGGGCCATGGCGTCCGGCGAAGTGAACGGCCTGGTCAGCAGCACGCCCCGCGTATCCATTATGGACACGCTGTTGATGTCCATGCCCGGCACGGCCGACGCCACCAGCCGCTGTATGGCCAGAGCCTGCCTTCCGTCCAGCCGCCCGTCCTGCATCCTCACAACGACCGACGCGCTTGGCGCCTGCTGTTCGCGCGAGAACATCTCGCGCCGCGGCATGACCAGGTGGACGCGCGCGGACTGCACGCCGTTGATGCTGCGTATGCTGCGCGCAAGCTCGCCCTCCAAGGCGCGCACAAGGTTGACCTGCTGCATGAAGTTGGTCGTGCCGAACGAATCCCCCCTGTCGAATATTTCGTACCCGCCGGCCGCCATTTCGCCCAGGGCGACGCCCGCCATCTGCACTTTCAGCCTGTTTATCTGGTTGGCCGGGGCGATGATTTCCGTGCCGCCCGCGCGCACTTCATAGCGGATGTTCTGCGCGTCAAGCTCGGCTATGACCCTGGCGGCCTGCTCGTGGTCAAGGCCGGTGTACAGGATTTCCATGCGGGAGGCGCTCATCCGCGCGGCGAAGAACACCAGGAACGCCAGCATGAAAACGCCGACGCTGGCCAAAGCCGCAAGCTTTGCCGGCCCAAGCTTCTTAAGCAGTTGAATGATATTCACTTGTGGTTTCCCCTGTAAAATCCCGTTGAGCCGCTGTTCGAATCGGCTTTAATAAAAAATTAACACATTTTGAAAAAAATGGTAGGCAAAAAATGCCTACCACGGAACCTATCCACAAGTTTTTACATGCTGCGTGCCGGCAGCGGATTTTAAGCTTTTACCTTGTCGGTACAAGCGGAAGCACAACCCCGCGCGGAGCCGCTGCCGGCGGCCTGACAACCGGCGGCCTGACAACCGGCGGCCTGCCGGGCCTGTGGTGGTGGGGCGGCTTGACGGCTGGCGGCCTATGATGGTGCGGCGGCCTGGCCACAGGAGGCCTGTGGCTGTGAGGGGGCCTGCCGGGCCTGTGATGGTGGGGCGGCTTGACGGCTGGCGGCCTGTGGTGGTGGGGCGGCCTGGCCACAGGA
>WRDZ01000033.1 GCA_009779595.1 Alphaproteobacteria bacterium
ACCAGCCGTGCCTGAGGTGCGGGCACAAGCTGCAGCGCATGAAAATCAGCGGGCGCAGCTGCGTGTTCTGCCCCGACATGCAGAACCACGACTCGGCAAAGGAAACCGCGACCGACCGGCTGTACGCCATGCGCTGCAAAACCGACGTTATGTAAGAGTTATTTAATCTCTTCCTTTCTTATCGGAAGCAGGGAACCCGGGCTGTCGTTGACAAGCGGCAGTATTGTTTCCTGCTGGGGCGGCCTTGCCCTTGGCGGGGTGCTTGGGATTATAAGCTCGAACTCTTCGATGACGACCGGGCGGGCCGGAGGCGTCGGTATCGGCGACATGTTCCTGTTCACCGGAACCACCTGCCACCATATCCAATCCGACGTCGTTATGTTAAAGCTGCCCATGGGCTGCTGCGGCACATGCGGGCTTCTTGTCGGAGTGAAGCCTGCGTAGATGCTGGGCGGAATCCGCGTGGTTTCGTCGATTGTTATAAGGTATATGTTCTCCCAGCCGTCAACCCCCACAGCCTGGCCGAAATCCACGGCAGACAGGTTGGCTCCGGCAAAATCTATGTCTGCCAGGTTCGAACGCCTAAGGTTGGCGCCGCGAAGGTCAGTGCCCCGCAGGTCGATTTTCCTCGAGACCGGAGCGCGGTCAGCGCCGGCTATCACGAACATGGCTGCCTGCACATCCGGGCGCAGCGGCCTGATAACCGGGCCTTCGTCGCCGGCTTGCGGGATATACCACGGCACGCGGCGGCGCACATAGGCGGCCAGCCTGTTGACTATATTCTCCTCGCGCAGCCTGTCTGTCACGGCAACGCATTTAAGCGTGCATATGGCGTCCAGCCGCTCTTCCAGCGTGGCGTTCTGGTTGCCTATCACGAAGAAAGCCCCGTTCTGCATCCTGGTCAGCGTGCCGCTTGAGCTGTCCCTAAGCTTGGTTTTGCACACATTCTCGCTGCAGGACAAAGCGCGCAGCGCTTCGGGGGAGCGGTCCTGGGCCCTATGCCCCCTGTCCACGATTTCATCTTCCCTCAGCCTGGTTTCATGCGCTTCCCTTGCTTCCCGGACGTCATTGTACTCGTCCGGGTCTTTCATGGGCTGCGGAATAACAGGCGGCCTTTCATCTATATAGCCGTCCGGCCCTTTTGCAGGCGGCCTGGTCACGTCCACGTGCGGCTTACCGTCTTCGGGCTTGTCCCATCCGGGAGGCAGCCGCATCCTGCCGCCCGGGAATTCCACCCATTCACCGGGTTTTTTCGGCCTTTTTCCAGTGTATATCGGCTGGAAATCCCCGTCATCGATATTGATGTCGACATTTATGAATGTCAGTATGGGGTCGTCGGAATCCTCAGCACCCCTTCTTCTGCCGCAAATCGTGTCCCTGATATTGTCATAATTGGCAAGTATGTCGCGCACGCCCAATATATCCGAGCGGTGCGCCGTGGACGGCCTTTCATGACGGTCAAGATATTCTTTCAGCTGCCTGACTAAAAGCGGGTGTCTGTTGCAGAAATCTTCGTTGTTCAGCATGGCGTCGACATCGCTTAGGCATTCGATGCGGCGGCGCATGTCAAGCCGGTCTATGCGCTCCATGCAGTTGACGTTGGTGGACGCCGGCGTGCCGTTATCGCCTTTCAAAACCCGCGGAGTCATGTTATGCGGAAGCGGGTAAACCACGGCAAAACCCCTTGCCGGTATGCCGAAAGAGGTGTTTACGCAAGGATTCATTTCCCTGGGAGAGCCACGCACAATCAGCCCGCCGTCGCGCGTGACGCGCGGGTTGTGCGGAGGGCACCAAGCCTGAGCCAAACTTTCGCTTGTCCCGAACAAAACCAGCACCGACGCTAATAATGCTATTTTCCGCATTGCCAAACTCCGCAAAATCTTTCCCTGTCCTTACTTTAGAGGCAATTAGTTAAGAAAACGGTAAAAATGTCACTTTTATTTTCACAAAACAACCCAAAAACGCGCGTTAATAATATTTTAACCCTTTTTTAATTTTTTTTTGTTATTTTGGCTATATGAAAGCGGTGTGTTTTATTTTTTTGGTCGTGTTCCTTGCATCTACGGCAGCCATGGCCAGAACCCAGACGATTACTGTGCAAAGGGGCGATACGGTATATTCGCTGGCGCGCAGGCATGGCGTTACGCCGCAAAGCATCATTTCGCAAAACAATCTTAAAGCCCCTTACACACTGCTGATTGGGCAAAGGTTAAGGATAACAGCTGCCGCCGCATCCGGCACAACGCAGACGCCCAGGGCCGCGCCCGCCGCTGCTGCAAGGCCCGCGCCTGCCGCTGTAAGGCCTCCGGCACAACCTACTGTGCGGCCGCCGGCGCAACCGGCAAGGACTCCTGCGCAAGCGGCAAGAACCCCGCCTCCTGCCAACCAAAACCCGGCCACTTACAGGGTGGTTAGGGGCGACAGCGTGTACAGTATTTCAAGAAGGTTTTCAGTCGCGCCCAACGAGCTTATGAGGCTGAACAATTTATCGAACCCGACATTGCATGTTGGCCAGACTTTAAGGATACCACAAGCAAGGGCCGAACCGGCGCCGGCGCAAACGCAACCGGCAAGGACTCCTGCGCAAGCGGCAAGAACTCCGCCCCCTGCAAACCAAAACCCGGCCACTTACAGGGTGGTAAGAGGGGACAGCGTGTACAGTATTTCAAGAAGGTTTTCAGTCGCGCCCAACGAACTTATGAGGCTGAACAATTTATCGAACCCGACATTGCATGTTGGCCAGACTTTAAGGATACCACAAGCAAGGGCCGAACAGCGGCGGCCCGCGGCTCAGCAAGCCGCGCAAAGGTCGCCGTTCGGCAGGCCTGAAGCGCGCGCGGGCGGCGCGTTCATGTGGCCTGTACAGGGCAAAATCCTGCGGAATTACGGGGTTGTAAGCCACGGGCAAAGCAACGACGGCATCAACATTGCCGCCAGGTTCGGCGAAGACGTGCGGGCAGCTGAAAACGGCATTGTGGTATATGCTGATTCCGGGCTGAGAAGCTTTGGAAACCTGATACTTATCAAGCATGCGGACGGTTTCATAACCGCGTACGGGCACAACGACAAGCTGCTTGTGAAAAAAGGCGATAATGTGAAAAAAGGGCAGACTATCGCGCTGGCCGGAACCAGCGGTGGGGTCGACGTGCCACAGGTGCACTTCAGTGTCCGCAGAGGCGTGCAATCGGTCAACCCCATGCTGTTCTTAAGCAATTAAATCAACGCGATTGCCTTGACTTGCGGCAATTTTATCCAAACTTGTGACATTCGTGAAAAACTTGCGACTGTTGGCGAAAAACGATTAGTTTATATATTCTCGGATTTTCTGTCAAGAGAAAAACGCATAAAGATATTTTCTGCCCGCAAGAAAAATCGCAAAAACGCGGGGGATTGACAAAAGCCGCGTTTGTTGGTAACTGTTGCTGACCGTCACATAAAGGAGACAGACCGCCATGAGTTCAAACTATCAAAAAGTCCGGCAATACCACGAAAAGTTCGCGTTGCCGCTTGATTTGCCCGTTGTGCCCGAAACCATCGCGAACAACCGGATAAAGTTCATACAAGAGGAAGTCGACGAACTTAAGCAAGCCGTTGCCGACAACAACCGGCTTAAGACCCTTGACGCGCTGGCAGACATACTGTGCGTTGTTTACGGAGCCGCGGCCGAATACGGCTTTGACATGGACACCGCGTTCGACCGCGTGTTCAAAAGCAACATGTCAAAAAGCAAACCGGCCGACGGAATAGGCAAACTGGTAAAAGGCCCGGATTACGTGCCGGTCGACCTTACGGATTTGGTATAGCCGGCGTTTTTCCGTATGACTATAAAGCGGGCTAGCGTCCGCTGACTTGCGGGTGCAGCCTGAAGCCGGCTCCGTTTATCAGCAGCTCTTTGGCAACCGGCCTGTGCCCCCTGGCATACGCGTACACCACCGCGAACTGCAACTCCTGGCCGCGCGAGGCGAACAGCCGGTCCAGATTGTCGGCATAGGCTTCCGGCACATAGAACCTGCTGCGCTGCGGGAACTCGTCCTTTGGGCAGACCGCGTCAGAGAATTGGGAGCAGTCGGTGTTGTCCCAGTCGATGACATACTCTATATACCGGCCGGACAGCAAGTCGCGCGGGTCATAGCCGGTTATGGCTACCACTACCTGTTGGGCGACAGCGGTCAAAATCACGAAATACCCGACAACGGCCACCACTGTGACCATAATCGAGCCGAACAGCACAAGGACAATCTTATCTTTTATTTTTTGCATTTTTCACGCTTTTCTTTTTCCTAAGCAGCATAAAGCCGCCCACCATTAGCATAAGCAATATTCCCATGCCCATGAAGAACAGGCCCATGGACATCAGGTCTTTGGCCAAAATCACATACACCCAGAACACGAACAGCCCGCACATCACGGCGTGCGTGTAAAAACGCCGCATGCTGCTATAGAAATACCGAGCCATGCAAAGCCACGCCGCGAAAAACACCGCGGCGAACGTGAACATGGCCAGCAGTTCCGCCATATTCACGTGCTGCCAGCGCCAGCCGTGGATTGACAGCGGCAGCATGAACAATGTGATATAGGCCAAAACAGCGCTCCACAACCTGACAGCGGCAAGCAGCGGCATTTCGAAATTGCCCAGCTTCTGGCCAACCTTCACCAGCAGGTACAGCACGGTGAAGAACGAGGCCATTATGTAAAGCGCAAGGACGCGGTAATTGAACAGCCTTTCAATCATGCGCATGAATCCCCACAAAACTTCCCATATGTTCAGCCCGAACAAGAACATGGGCAGCAGCAGGAACGGGACCAGTCGCATGCGCGTCACCAAAGCCAGCGGCAGGGCCACAATAGACCAGGCCAGGAACGCGTTGCGCGGAGAACCGCCAAGGTGGAACACCTGGGCTATCAGGCCGATATTGGCGCCGATAAGCATGAAAGCGGCGAACACGCAAAGCTCTTGCAGCCAGCGGTTGTCGCGCCGGTAAAAGTGGTAAGCGCCGTAAAGCGCGGCGCACAACATGGCGGCGGCCGTGGCAAGCTTGACAGCCGGATGTATCGCGTCCCAGTTGCTTGCGATAATAGATATGGCGCCAATGCCCACGAAAAACACGCCCAAAAACAGCAGCACGTGCGTAACGGATATGGCTTTCAATTTCATGGCAGATTCTCCTTTGCTTAAGGCTTATATTAAATTGGTAATTTTTTAGTTAAGTTAACCGAAAAAGCGGTCGGATAAGCATTTTACGACCACGCGCGCCGCCTTTGGGCGGGCGGACGCGCGTGTCCTGCGGACCGCTTGATGGAGCCGCTGTCGCGGCAGTTTATCTATCAAGAAAAATCAATATTTTTACTGCTTTGGGCGCACCAACTCCAACGCCTTTTCATGGACTTTACCGTTCGTGCAAAGGAAGCGCTGGTTTTCCACGTGGGTATAATCCATGGGGCTCCCGTTGGTTTGCGTAATCTTGCCGCCGGCTTCTTCGACAAGCAGGGCTCCGGCCGCTATATCCCATAAAAAGCAGTCCAGTTCGCAAAGCAGTTCCATGCGCCCGCCGGCAACGTAACATAACCCGGCAGCAGCGCAGAACAGCTTGTGGACAGTCATGGTATTTTCCATAAGGCTTTTGTGCATGTCGCAATGCCACTGCAGCAGCGGCTTTGACTTCGGACGGTTGCTGATACCTATAGCCGCAATGGATTTGTCCAGCCCGTTTGCGGAAACGGATATCCTTTCGTTGTTCAGCCAAGAGCCCTGCCCGCGCTGGCAGACGAACAGCTCGGAAGTCACGGGGAGGAATATCGCGCCGCCATGGGGAACTCCGTCTTTCAAGCATCCGACGCTGACCGCGTAAATCGGCAGGCGGCGCGAATAGTTGACCGTGCCGTCCAAAGGGTCTATGACCCAGGTATAGCCTGTATGTCCGGCCTTGCTGCCGCTTTCCTCGGCGATTATGGCGTCGTCCGGGAACATCTTGGATATGGCGCTGGTTATGATTTCCTCGGCAGCGGTGTCCGCGATGGTCAGGACATCGTTAAGGCCTTTTGAAACCGTGCCCATGTCGCCTTTCTGTATTTCCAGTATTTTTTCGCCCGCCTGCCTGGCGATTTTTGCTGCAAGCCCGGTGCGTTCGTCAAATCCGGTCATAGTAAGTTCCCTTTGTTAAAACACATCTATACTATGTTAATAGAAACATATGACAAAAGCAAACCACAATAAAAACGGCGCAGGTATCCGGGTTATGCGAAAAACAATGCATTGCATTACGTGTAGGCGCGTTCCGCTTTTGGATACCGCGCAAAGGAGTTTTTTGCTTATACCGACCGCTATATCGAGCCGTGGCAGTGCTTGTATTTCCTGCCCGAGCCGCACGGGCATTTTTCGTTGCGGCCGACTTTATCCACGCTGCCGGGCAGCATCATGGGAGCGCCGCCCATGTCGTCATAATCGCCGGAAATGTCGGCGCCGGGCATGATTTCGACAAAGCTAAGCGTCTGCACCGCGCGCTGGCGGAACACGTCCAGCATGTTCTTGAACGCCAGGAAAGTTTCCTTCTTATACTCGTTCAGCGGGTCCTTCTGGCCGTAAGCGCGCAGGACTATGCTGTGGCGCATATAGTCCAGGCTTTGCAGATGCTCTTTCCACACCTGGTCAAGGGTCTGCAGCACCACGCTTTTCTCGACCATGCGCATCATTTCGGAGGTGAAGCGCGCTTCCTTGTCCGCGAACTTTTCCTCGACAACCTTGTAAATCGCGCCGGCCAGGTCCTCGGTCAAGTCGTTCAGCGGAAGCATGATGTTGAACGTGCGCGAAAGCTCTTTGCTTAAGCCCTCCAAATCCCAGTCTTCGTTCATGCGGGAGCTTGCGTATTTGGCGACAAGCTCTTCGACCATTATCTGGCGCATTTCCGATATGTTCGTGGACACGTCGGCCGAGGTCATCATGTCCTTGCGCAAATCGTATATTATCTTGCGCTGCTCGTTCATCACGTTGTCGAACTTCAGGAGGTTCTTGCGGATTTCGAAGTGGTGGGCCTCGACCTTGGCCTGGGCCTTTGCCAGGGCACCGCTGACCCAGCGGTGGGTGATGGCCTCGCCGGTCTTTATGCGCAGGGTCTTCAATATGGGGTTCAGCTTTTCCATGCCGAAAATCCGCATGAGGTCGTCCTGCAGCGAAAGGAAGAACTTGCTTTCGCCCGGGTCGCCCTGGCGGCCGCTGCGGCCGCGCAGCTGGTTGTCGATGCGGCGGCTTTCGTGGCGTTCCGAACCCAGCACGAATAACCCGCCGGCTTCGAGCACGATTTTCCGGCTCGCATCGATTTCGGCGCGGATTTTGGCGG
>WRDZ01000034.1 GCA_009779595.1 Alphaproteobacteria bacterium
GTCATCGGGATCGACGCCTTTAAGCCGTTTTTTCAGATAGTTTACATGAGCGTCCCTGCGAAGGACTTCGAAACGCATGCGTATTTCGTGTATGCGGTTGTAAATGGTTTCCAGTTTCGTGGCCTTGTCGATTATATACTCGGGTATGGTGATTTTGCCGCTGTCGTGCAGCCACGAGGCCAGGTGCAAGGCGTACCACTGGTCGTCGGTCATCTGGAACTTTTCGAACGCCGGGGCTTTCGACATGCACGCGGCCGTGGCCAGCATGCGCACCAGCACCGGCACACGCTGGCAGTGCGCGCTGGTGTATGGCGATTTCACGTCGATGGCCTGGGCGATGATGGATATGAAGGATTCCATGACGTGGCGCTCTGAATTGATGAGCTTGAGGTTTTCATAAGCCAGGGCAAGCTGGTTGACAAGCATTTCTATGACGTTCTGGCTTTCGGGCGAGAATTCGGTGACAAGGCCGTTTTCGTCGCGCGCGTTTATCAGCTGCAGCACGGCCAGCGGGCGGTTCTGCCTGTTGAACAGCGGTATGGTCAGCGTGGACTTGGTCGAGAAATCGTTCTTTTCGTCGAACGCCTTTATCGCGGAGATGTCGTACAGGGTGCTGGCGTACACGTCTGCTATGTTCAAGGTTTTCCTGTTCAGCACGGCGCCTGCGCACAGGTTCCTCATGTTGGGCAGGTTGGTGCCCGGATCCATGATGTTGATGGGGGCGGCGTCCGCGGCGCTGCCGGCCGTGCCGCCAAGGTGCATGTTCAAGGCGTCGTTTATGACCAGGTAGGAGTGTATCTTGTTGTCGTCAAGGATGTTGAAGAAGTTCAGCCCCTGGGCGTTTGCGATTTTCTTGGCCAGCAGGGCGGTCCTTTCCAGCAGGGAATCGACGTTCTTTTCCCCCACAATGGCATGGGAGTTCTCGATGATTTCATCTAGAAGCTGGTCTTTTGTCAGCGCGCTCATATGAAAATGATTGCGCATAAACGTTGCTAAATGATTAAGGGGTGGGAAACGCCAGGCTTAAAAAACGAAGCCCGATAACATGGCTTCCAATATCCGGGAGCGTTTTTCTGTGCTTAGATTCATATTTTGCCCGCGTTCATCATCCATCTTTTGGCAACGCGCAAATTCATGGGCAATTCCATAAACAAGGGCGTTCCTTACTTTTTCAATATCGACGGCAACAGGATATTTTTTGTCCGGGATAGAGTTGTAGGACTTGACTATCCTTTTCGTAAAATCCCACGATATGATGCTGGCTGGCGCATACGGCACGAAGTCTTGGTAAATATTGCCCACGCCGGCCAATTCAAAGTCTATGACGGCAAGCTTTTGCTCTTTTTCGTCATACATTACATTCTGATTGCGCAGGTCTTTGTGCGTCATGACATGTATCTCGTCCGAAATCGGGGCGGCCATAAGATACTTTTCCGCGTCGATAATAGGTTTTTGTGCCTTTTCCGACAATTTGTTCTTGAACGCGTCAATAATTTCTTTTGCCGAGTTAGGACAGTTTTTATACGAATCAAAAATATGTTTGATTGGGTGTTCAGGATTTTGCGGCTTGCGCAACTGGTGCATGGAATTGAGGAACAAAGCCATTTGTTTTGCAATGGCGTCCTTTTGCCGTTCGGTCAAGGAGTCATACACTTCCGTCCTTAAATCCACGCCGTTGATTCGTTTTTCCACAATCCGGCGTTTCTCCCTGTCTATGGAAATAAGGCCGGGAAGATTGACGCCGATATCCTGCCCGGATTCCAAAAGCTCTTTGACGACATCATATCCAATGGCCTGTTTATCGATATAATAATCCCCTCCCGATTCACCAAGCGGCTGTTTTATAATAGTGCCGCCGTCTTCGTAAACAATGGAATGAGCGCCCTTTGCGATAACTTTTCTCATGGCAAATACTTTTGGCTTTTTTATCAAATTAAATAAAAACCCCGGCGGACCGGGGTTTTCTTTTGTTCAGCTTTTAACGCTTTCCACCAGCTTGGCGAAAGCGGCCGGCTCGGTCATGGCCATGTTCGCAAGCATTTTGCGGTCAAGCGCGATGCCTTTGGCTTTGACCGCGTGCATGAACTGCGAATAGGTCATGCCCGCCGAGCGCACGGCCGCGTTTATGCGGACAATCCACAGGCTGCGGAAGTCGCGTTTCTTGACGCGGCGGTCGCGGTAAGCGTACAGCATCGCCTTTTCGGTCTTTTGCACCGCCACGCGATATATCTTCGAGTTCGACCCGCGGTATCCTTTGGCCCTTGCAAGAACTTTCTTGTGGCGGGCGTGCCTGGTTTCACCTCTTTTGACTCTGGCCATGGCTAACCTCCGTACGGCATAAAGTGCTTGACCAGGTTTGCGTCACCTTTCTGCAACACAGCCGTCCCACGCGCATTACGCTTCATTTTCTGAGATTTGCACCCAAGGCAGTGGCGTTTGTACGCGTGCCCTGCTTTGACCTTGCCGGTCGCGGTAAGCTTGAAGCGCTTTTTGACGGCGCTTTTAGTTTTCATTTTGGGCATTTTCGCTCTCCTTAAACATAGAGTTTTTGATTAACCTGCCAAGGCATACCCTTAAGCCTTGGACAAGACATGCATGTAATGATAACACATGCAAAGTCGAAAGGCAAGGGAAAAAAGAGGTTGCTGGGCGCCAGATAAAAGTATTTTATGCTTTTGCCTGCTGTAAAAAGTATTGACAAAAGAAGCAAAATGATATATAATGTACTGTCTTTCATTGAAGATGAGGAAACAGATGAAACACAATATGGAAATCAACGAAGAAGTACTTGAAAAGCTGATGCCAGATGCCTGGGAAAGGGAGCAGTTCAGAAAAGCATGCCAGAAAGGTGGAAGCTTGTACAATG
Organism: Alphaproteobacteria bacterium; assembly: GCA_009779595.1. Lineage (GTDB taxonomy): Bacteria > Pseudomonadota > Alphaproteobacteria > WRDZ01 > WRDZ01 > WRDZ01. The sequence continues at coordinate 2,867 of WRDZ01000034.1, forward strand.
CGGTTGTTTACAGCATTGTTTCTCTACCGTGCGATTTAAGCGACGAGGGCGACTTAAAAGCTAAGGTTGAAGTATGGAGAAGCTCGAAAAAAACCATAAGAGCGTTCGAAGCCACCAGACCCAGTGTTAAGCAGTTGGAAGAAACGTCTGCAGTGGAATTCGCAAAGCAGCGCACCGGGTTTGATACGGTCGGCTTGTTTGATTCTATAAAGCACGGCGACGCCGAGGCGGTCGCGGACATGCTTTCCAGCGGTTTGACGCTTGAAGGCAAGGATTTGCGCAACGCGCTTGTGGCCGCGGCGACAATAGATTTGTGTAAAAATAATCCCAAGCTGGAATGGGATAGGGCGTTGCTTGCAGAGATGCCGGCCTATCCGCTTTTTCCCGAGGGCATGGTTGAAAACTCGCCCGTCTTAAACTCCAAGCCGGGACGCCTGTTATTCTCTGTTCCAGATGCCGTAGACGAAGTCGTTCATAAATACGAGCAAGAAAAGCAGAAGGTTGAAAAGCTTGCCTTGGGCGCTAGGGCGCAGATACTGCCCATGCTGCTTGCCATGAAGCCGTCCGAGCAATATTTGTGCGGAGCGCTGATGCTGGCTGCTGAAAAAGGATACGCCGACAGCGTGGAAATGCTGATTAAAAACGGCGCGCATGTCAATATTATCCACGCTGACAGGAGAGATGGTCGCCGTACACCCCTTCACAAAGCTGTTCTTGGCGGAGATGCCGATACCGTCAAAGTCCTGTGCGATTACGGAGCGAGCCTGGATGCGAAAGATATTTCCGGCACAACTGCGGTCGATTTGGCCCATGTATTTCGCGATGATGCTTTGGAAGAGCTTTCAAAAATGGAGGCCAATCGGTCAGGGTGCTTGTTGAACAAGATGACTTATATAAATGATGTCAAACAGTTCGAAAAAATGATAGGTGTTTTCGACGCTGCACGGGGGCAAAAAAGCTAAAGGTCTTTCTTACGAAACCTAAAAATCCAGCGTGCCGTATGTGGGGGCTGGTTCGAACCCGGGGATTGTTTCGGTCAGCAGGGGGGCGAAGCTGCGCCGCGATTTGACACGGTAGTACCAAAGCTTCAGCTCTTTATGCCGGTCCCATTTTATTTCGCCAAGGTAGTCCAGCAGCGATATATGGCTTGCCGCGGCCATGTCGGCCAGGGATATCGACGTTGTGGCCGCAAGCCATTGCCGCCGCTCAAGCAGCCACGAAAAGTACAGCAGGTGCGTATCAAGGTGGGTGCGCCCGGCCTTTATGGCGCGCGAGTCAGGAGGGACCGCGCTGCTTTTCAGCCGTTTTATCATGCGTTCGTACAGTATGCTGCGGCCGACCTCGCGCACGAACTTGTCGTCGCACCAGGCGACCATGCGGCGGATTTCCGCGGCTTGAGCGGGCGGGCCGTATATAAGGCTCTGCTCTTCCAGGGTTTCGACAAGATACTCGCATATGACCTGGTGGCCGATGATGGTTTTGTCATCGCCGGTCACCAGCACGGGGACCTCTCCGGCCGGGTTTATGCGCAGGAAATCGGGGTTGGGCAGCCACGTCTTTTCCAGCCTTAAGGAAAACTCGTACCCGGATTCGGACAGCGCCAGGCGGGCTTTCCTGCAAAAGGGAGATGCGGGGTAATGGTATAGCAACAAGTCTTGCTTTCTCCTGTTCTTTATGGGATTATGACTCCATAGGTTTAATTTTAGGTTTACAAAAGGTTAAAATCATGAACAATGTCATGCAGACGATTTCCCTGGGGCTGGTGCAGGGCGTGACCGAGTTTTTGCCCATAAGCTCGTCGGCCCACCTTATCCTTTTCCCGGAATTCTTCAACTGGAGCGAACAGGGCATCCTTATGGACGTGGCCCTGCATTTCGGCACCCTGCTGGCCGCGGTGGTTTATTACTGGCGGGACTGCGCGGGGATGGCGGCTGCGGTGCTTACTGCCAAGCCCAAGTCGGCGTATTGGCGGCTGGCCGGTAATATAGCGGTTGCGGTGGTTCCCGCCGTGATAGCGGGCGTGCTGCTGTCTTCGCAGCTGGGCCTGGCGCGCGAACGCCCGATTTTGATAGCCTTGAACCTTATAGTGTTCGGCGTGCTGCTGTGGCTGGCCGACAAATACGGGCGCAAAGACAAAGGGCTGGAATCCATGGACGGCGCAGGGGCGCTGATGACGGGGCTGGCTCAGGCGGCGGCCCTTGTCCCGGGCGTCAGCCGGTCGGGGATTACGTTGACGGCTTTGCGGCTTCAGGGGTACAGGCGCGAGCAGGCGGCCAGGTTCACTTTCCTGCTGGCGATACCGACGATTTTCGGGGCCACGGCCTATGAGTTTTACAGCGCGTGGAAAGAAGACCCAGGCTTCTTATCGGGCGGCACGTTGAACAGCCTTATGCTGGGCATAGCGGTTTCGTTCATTGCCGGAATGGTTGCCATAAGGCTGCTGATAAGGCTGCTGGCCCGCGACACCATATGGGCGTTCGCCGTGTACCGCGTCATAATAGGCGTGCTGATAATAGCCCTTTACTGGCGTTCGTAAACCGCGATTTGGGAGCTGCTTGCCAACCCTGCCTGGAAGCGGGTAAGTATCCGTTCCCTGGGCATGCCCATTTCCATCAGGACTTCGGCGACCTTGTTCACGTCAGCCTCGGCGCCTTCGTTCCCTACCAGTGTGAACTTGGCCTCGGGGTTATTGTCCAAAGATTTCTGGACCGCTTCGAACAGCTGGGTTTCGTACTTGGCCTGCCCTACCGAAAAGTCAATCTGCACGATAGGCTTCTGGGCGTCGGCCGAGGCCACGGTTCTGGCCGCGGGCTGCCGCCTGGGCGCTGGCGTGGCTGGAGCGGGCGCGGTTGCCGCCGGTGTTGCTGCCCTTGCAGGAGCAGGCTGTGCTGCAGGCTGCTGCCTGGGCGCGACGGGAGCAGTTACAGTTGCGGTCCTTGTGGGGGCAGGGGTAGCCCTTGCCACAGGCGCGGGCGCCGGCAGCTCGACCGCCCTGACGACTTGGACGGGCGGGGCCCTTTCAATCCTGTTGGCGTTTTGCGCGGTCCTTACGGCTGTGGACCAGTCCAGGTCCTGTTCGCGCCCCGAACCTTGGTTTATGACCATCGCCAGGTCGGTCAGGTTGCGCTTTTGCGAGGCAATATAGCCTTCCTGCCTTGATATTTCGAAATTCAGGTCGTCGACCATGCGCCTTGAAAAGGCGACGCTGCGTTCGGTTTCATCGGCGATTGCCCGCAGGGTCTTGTGGTCTTCTTCGGTCGCCCCGGAAATGCCCATGGTCAAATTCACCGAATCCCTGATGAAACCGGCCAAGGCGGCGTCGGTGTTTATCTGGGTGGACAGGCGGCGCATCGCGTTGATGTCGCTTGCGATGACGTCAAGCTGAAGGTTGGCCGAGCGCCATCTTTCCTTCAGCATCGGGTTGCCGGCAGTAGTGCCGATTTGCAGCCTTGCGTTGATGGCGGCGATATTTTCGTAATAGCGCGAAATGCTGCCCATGGTCTGCTCGCGTATCTGCTGCATTTCCGTTGCGCTGCGCTGCTGCACAACCTGCATGACCTTGACCTCGTTCTGCAAGGATTCAACTTTCCGCGAAATCAAATCGGCAGACGAAAGGCCTTTCAAGTCGCGTCCCGAGTCGCTGCTTTGGCACGCGGTCAGTCCGACCACCAAAAACATTGACAAAACAATGGCTTTTGTGTTACCCAACATTACTTTTCACCTTCCATAATTGCCTTATACTGTTATTAATGTACAATGACATAGTTAACAATGAGTTAGCAAGATTATTTTTATCGTAAAAAAATATCGCCCGTTTTTTCTGGGGATAAGTCGGGACTCGGGGACCAGGGGCCGGAAAAACAGATTTTGAATTGACAAAGCGAAACAGTCGTTTATATTAAGACAGTGTTTGTTTTAACCATAGGAGTTCCAATGCTTGTATCCAGCGCTTATGCCCAAGCTTCGGGCGAATTCATGGGCGGTTCGCAGTCAAGCCAGGTTTTCATGCTGGTGGCTTTGCTTGCCATGGTGTACTTCTTCATGATACGCCCGCAGAACAGAAGATTGAAGGCCCATGCCGCCATGCTGGCTTCCATAGAGGTAGGCGATGAAATCATCACGGGCGGCGGAATCGTTGGCAAGGTCACCCGCATAGTAAACGACGACGACCTTATGGTGGAAATCGCCGCCGGCACCGTTGTCACCGTGAAAAGGGCAAGGATACACTCGGTCCCGTCCAAGGACATGAACGAAATAGCCAAAAAGGCCGTGGAAGCCAAGACGAAAAAATCTTAACAATATTGAAGGAAGACAACAACGATGGATTATCCAAAATGGAAAGCGTGGCTTATAGTTTTCATACTTGCGGCCGGATTTGTGTTCGCCCTGCCCAACTTCCTGCCGGACGGCTATCAGCCGCGGCTGCTTA
>WRDZ01000035.1 GCA_009779595.1 Alphaproteobacteria bacterium
GGCCGCGATTCGCTCGGGGCGCGAATCCACTATGTGGAAGGCTGTCATGTCAGTGCGCAACGGTTATTCGAAAGCTGTCGTTTCCGCTGGGAACACGGGCGTTTTGATGGCGATGAGCAAAATCTGCCTTGGCATGATACCCGGCGTTTACCGCCCGGCCATAATCGCCCAGATGCCCACCCTGGTCGAAGGCAAGTCCGTCACCCTGCTTGACCTTGGGGCCAACACCGAAGCCGATTCCGACACTTTGGTGCAGTTCGCGCTGATGGGCACCGTTTACGCAAGCGCGGTCTCCGGCGTCCAAAAGCCCAAAGTCGGCCTGCTGAACATCGGCGAAGAGGATTTGAAAGGCCGCGACGAGATAAAGGTGGCCTCGGCCTATCTGCGCGAAAATGCCGGGAACATGCCGTTCGAATACAGCGGGTTCGTCGAGGGCAACGACATCAGCAAAGGCAAGGTCGACGTCTTCGTCACCGACGGGTTCACGGGCAACGTGTCGCTGAAAACCGTGGAAGGCACGGTCAAGCTGGTCATGGGCATTATGAAAAACCTGATAAAGAAATCACTTGTCGCCAAGGTCTGCGCCATACTTGCGCTGCCATTGCTGTACAAGATGAGGAAAGCGGCGGATTACCGGCTGTACAGCGGAGCCATGTTCATCGGCGTGGACGGGATTTCCGTCAAGGCGCACGGGCATTCCGACGCCCTGGGCATATATTACGGAGCCATGCGCGCCGTGAAACTGGTCGATTATGACATCATCAAGATAATTAAAGAACAGGTTGAATCCTGTAATTTAATCCGCTAAACTGTTATCAGGAAGGAAAATGTACCATGCGCTCTGCAATTACAGGAACGGGCTCTTATTTGCCGCCGAAGGTCGTGACAAACCAGGATTTGGAGAAAATCGTGGAAACCTCGTCCGACTGGATTGTCGAAAGGACCGGCATACTCAAGCGGCACATAGCTGAAAACGAACTGGCCTCGGACCTTGCTTTGAAGGCCGCGAAAAACGCCATGGAAATGGCCGGCGTAACCGGCGAAGAACTGGACTTCATCATCGTAGCCACGATTACCCCGGACGACACCCTGCCCGCAACGGCCATAAAGGTCCAGGCCGACCTGCAGGCCAAAAACGCGGCCGCGTTCGATATAAACGCCGCGTGCTCGGGGTTTTTGTACGCGCTGACAATCGCAGATTCCATGATAAGAAGCGGACAGGGCAAAACCATCCTGGTCATCGGCTCGGAAGTCATGTCCAAAATCACCGACTGGAACGACCGCAACACCTGCGTGCTGTTCGGCGACGGGGCCGGAGCCATCGTCCTGCGCGCCCAGCCTGACCAAAACAAGGGCGTCATGGACCTGAAAATCTATTCCGACGCCGCAATGCGCGAACTTCTGGGCTGCACCGGCGGGGTCGGGCGCACCGGCACGGCCGGAACCGTGACCATGCAGGGCAAAGAGGTGTACAAGAACGCCGTGAACAACATGTCCGCCGCGGCCTTCGACATATTGCAGAAGAACAGTCTTACCGCGGACGACATTGATTTCCTTGTCCCCCACCAGGCCAACCTGCGCATAATCGAAAGCGTAGCGAAAAAAACAGGCTTGCCGCCGGAAAAAGTAATTGTTACAATACAGGAACAGGCCAACACTTCCGCCGCCTCCGTGCCGCTGGCCCTTGACCACGCGGTGCGCAGCGGCAAGATAAAGCCCGGACACCTGGTCCTTGTCGAGGCCATGGGCGCGGGTTTCACCTGGGGCGCAGGATTGATAAGGTTTTAAAGGAGAATACAAATGAACAACACCGTAACAAGAACCGATATAATAAAGGCTATAAGCGACAAGATCGGACTTACCGCGAACGACGCCTCGAAAGTGTTAGAGTGCGTGGTCGACGAAATAATAACCGAGCTAAGCAAGGGCTCGTCGGTAAGCTTGTCGTTGTTCGGGCGTTTCGACGTGCACGACAAGAAAAAACGCGCCGGACGCAACCCCAAGACCGGAAAGCCCGCGGAAATATCGGCCAGGCGCACGGTCTCGTTCTCTCCGTCGCTGTCCCTTAGGGCTCTGGTGGCGGGCAACGTGCCGGTCGACGGCAAATAACGGACCCAGCTGCCATGCCCCTGCCGCCGGATGAAAAAAAGCTGAAGACCATCGCGCAGGCCGCGGCGGAACTTGGCCTGCTCGCTTACATCCTGCGCTATTGGGAAACCAAGTTCAAGCATGTCCAGCCGTTCAAAAGCGCGGGCGGGCACAGGTATTATTCGGAAGAGGCCGTGCAGTCCCTGCGCCAGATACATCATCTTTTGTACGAAAAGAACTTCACCATAAAAGGCGCGCAACAGTATTTGAATGAACTGCAGTCCGGCAAACCCAACACCGGCGATAACGCGGACATTGTTGTTGCTGCAGCTGTTGTCGCCGAACCGGTTGCCGCGGATATCAAAAGCGACAGGCTGCCGGACGACCTGGTTGAAAAGCTTAACGGGCTGCTGGATCAGCTAAAGTCCATACAGGACGAAATCTCCGAGTTTTAAAACCAAGCCCCCTGAACCTCATCTCCCATCGTTCTGTCGTCGTGGATTAACCGTCCGCGCTTCAAGCTCTTGGAAACGCACAGGTTGCGAATCTGAATTACTGCCCGTAGTTGCCGAATTATTGACGCCTGGCGTCCCCGGGGTTGCTGCCGGATTAGCTGCGTTATCAGCAGCCGGTGCAGGCTGCTGCTGCGGAGTGGTGGCCGGCGGCTGCGGTGTTTGGTCTTGAGTCTGCGGAGTAGTGGCCGGTGCGGGCTGCTGCTGCGGAGTGGTGGCCGGCGGCTGCGCAGGTAAACCCAAGGTTTGTGTACGGAACTCAGCTTGTTTATCATCTGGGATATGCGATTTGGCAAGGTTAAAAAGCCTTTCACGGTCCTGTTCACTCATCTGCGCCACCGGCTTATTCTGCTGCAGCAGCTCGTTCAGTTCCCGCAGCCTGTTGGCATCCGGATTATCTCCTCCCAATCCCAGCAACTCGCGTATCTTTTTATTATCGTCTTCCGTCCTCTCGCTCTTCTCCAACAACTTTTTAAGCTCATCCCGTTGCTGGTCATTCAGTTTATCAACGGCATCATCACCCGTCGTGCTCGGTGTATTTCCGCCCCCGCCGCCCGGCATATTGAATCTGCCCGGGTCTATGCCCAAAGTACGCAGCAGCGCTTCTATAATTCCTCCCGCAATCGCCCCGGCAAGCCCGAACCTCTGCCCCCAGCTCTGGGAAAGCGGTACGTTTTGCTGCGTTTGAGTATTGTCTGTTGTTGGTGTATTAGTTGTAGTTGTTTCATTTCCAGCCATTTTACCCTCCATTAGGTATGGTTCTATATGACCGAATGATAGCTGAAAACTATTAATGTACAGTTAATACTGTTAAGTTTGGATTAATTGCCGGCCGGCTGCACGACTGAAACGAACATGCGGTTTTTGATGCCCTTCTTGAACTGGACATTGCCGCCCACCAGCGCGAACAGCGTATGGTCGCGGCCGATGCCGACTCCGTTGCCGGCATGATATTTGGTGCCGCGCTGACGGATTATGATGTTCCCGGCCACGACCGCCTCGCCGCCGAACTTCTTCACGCCCAAGTACTTTGGCTGGGTATGCTTGATATTGCCGGTTGTCTTGCTGCCTGCGTGTTTTGCCATAGCCTAAAAGCTCCTTATCCTATGTTGGTGATGTCGACAACCGTGTGCGATTGGCGGTGGGAGTTCATCCTGCGGTAATTCTTGCGGCGCTTCTTCTTGAACACCACGACCTTGTCGTCGCGCCCGTGCTCGACCACCACGCCGCGCACTTTCGCACCCGCGACCAGGGGAGTCCCTATCTTGTCGCCGACCGCCAGTACCTGGTCGAAATCGACTGCCGCGCCCTTTTCGGCGTCAAGCTTTTCTATGACAATCTTGCTTCCCTTGGCAACCTTGTACTGCTTGCCACCAGTTTTTATAACCGCAAACATTTCTTATTACACCCGTCTTTATTGAAACGTAACAAGGTTCTTTATACTACGAAACCCCGCCGCTGTCAATACCTTTTTTAAGGATTGTCAAAAAACGCGCTTTTACCGCATTAACAATCCCTTAACCCGCCGCATACCATAATGTCTATGCAGAAAGGAGGCGCCATGCCCAAAACCACAATCACAAGCTCGACAATCGCCAAGCTTGAAACCCTCCGTCGTCAACATCTGCGGAAGTGGGTGCGTGACGTGGCCTTAATAGTGGCCGCGCTGTCCGCATCGTTTTATTATGAAACTTTAGGCTGGCGGCCAAACGAATTATTTGCTTTCATTTTTATAATTTGTATAATTGCCTTGCCATTCGCGGTAATATGGCAGCCGTCCCGTTACCGCAAGACTGCCAAAGCCATGACTTGGCCCCATATATGCGAGTCTTTCCGTAGCTATCAACTGCAATACCATCAATCTAAACGCGATAGCCTGACCAGCGCCAAGGTAGTTCAAAAGCTGTATAACGGCATGTTCGACAGCGGCAACGCCTTTAAAGGCCGTTATAAGGAGTATGGCTTTGAAATCGTAGAGACAGCCTTAACCAGCGGCAGCGGAAGGCACAGAATAACGCACTTCCGCGGCTTGGTTATTGGCATAATAGCGCAGGCTTTGTTCCCCGCCCAGACCCTAGTCGTCAAAAAATGGGACTATCCGTCTTTCAGATATTTTGATGGCATAGCCTTCAACCGCATAAAGCTGGACGACAAGTTCGAAAAGGCGTACAGCACGTTCGCCGACAACGAAACCTCGGCGCGGCAGATGCTGACAGCCGAAAAAACGGACAGAATAATGGCCGTTGCAAACCGCGTCAAAAAAGCCGGCTATAGAAAACAGCCCGAATTCGCGTTCATGAATCAAGGCCTTTTCCTGTTCGTTCCCACGTCCAAAAATCATTTCCAGCTTGGCTACATCTGGAACAAAATCGACCGAACACGCACATTCAAACACGCTGTCAAGGACATCGAAGCCGCCATCGGCCTGATTGAAATGTTGCAGCAGGAAAAACTGCTGCCAGCCCCCTAACTCCGCATTAATTTAAGAAATTAACCATATTTTTAACATATCCGTTATACCCTTGAACGAAAGGAGCATAAGGATTATGAACACTTTCGGCGTGAAAATCATGCAGCTGCCAAGCGCTTACGGGCTGCCGATGCCGGCTTACCCGGACGAAAAAAGCCCCGGGATGGAGCTGTGCGCCGCCATATCCACCAACTTGGTTTCATTGCGCGAAAACGAACGGGTGAACATACCGACCGGGCTGATTATAGACCTGCCCACCGGGCTTGAAGCCCAGGTGCGCAGCATCCCCGAAAACGTCGAGAATGAAGGCTGGGGCGTACTGCTTGGGCCCATGACTATCGGTGCGGACAAGAACAAGGAAATCGTCGTGACTTTGTACAACACATCGGACAAGACCATAATGATAAAACGCGGGACGAAAATCGCCTTGCTGGTGGTTGCTCCGGTCGCGAAAGTTCAGTGGCAGGAGCTGGAAAATGCTTAAGGCCGCCGCAGTTCTGGCACTGGTTTTCCTGGCCCCCGCAACGGCCATGGCGCAAAGCTATGCCTCGCTTAGAAGCGGCGACGTCAACATGCGCACCGGGCCGGGCGCGCGCTATCCCACGTCATGGGTGTGGCAGAAGGCGGGCGAGCCTTTCGAAGTCCTGGCCAATTACGAAAACTGGGTGAAAGTGCGCGCAAGCGACGGCACCACGGGCTGGTTCCTAAGGACCACCCTGTCCAGGCGGCGTACTTTCAAGGTCATAACTCCGCACATACTGCGGCGCGGGCCGGACGACAAGACCGTTGCCGTCGCCAGGGTGGAAAAAGGGGTTATCGGCGCCATAAGGTCCTGCGCGGCAGGCTCGGCCTGGTGCAGGGTGCAGTATTCGGAAGGTGTTTCCGGCTTTGTCAAGCGCAGCGACATCTGGGGCGTCAACCCCGACGAAGCCATTAAGGAATAGCCGCCTTTGCAGGGCTAGCCTTATTGTTTATTGATTTTTGTGCAACAAAGGCCCACTATTTTCCTTGTAGGATGTGTAAAACCAACTTCAAGGAGAAAGTAATGAAAAAACTTATTGCAATGATTGCCGTGCTCGCAGCCCTAGCCGCGTGCCACCACCACCAGAAGGAATGCCATAATGAAACCATTTCAGGCAAGGTTGTCGGCAGGACCGACAACAGCATAACCATACAGCATGAAGGCGGCAGAAGGACTACCGTCAAGAAGACCAGGGATACGAAGAACATGGCTTATAAGCCCAACACGCCCGGGAAATCAAAGGCCGCCAGGGGAGTTACAGCCGCGGAAGAGTGGGTGGACATTGTCTATGACGCGCGTGGCAAGCCCGAATTCTATGCCAGGGAAATAATAATGTATTACTAACAGGCCGTACTCTAAGGCTTAAAGGAAGGGCCGGGGAAACCCGGCCTTTTTTGGGTTTTCGGATATCAACATATTATTAACGAATCCGTGATATAAATACCTGTATAAAACCAATCTTTATTAAAAGAGATAAAAATGGTAGAGGAATCTGAAAACCCAACTTTTGATTCACTAACACCAGAGCAGCAAGAGTGGGTGGAAGGGCGCGCAAATTTACGCGCAGCTATAGATGCAATGAAAACTGGACGGCCGACAAGAGCTATAGAAGCGGGAGAAATAATAGTCAGTTTAACAGAAACGGAAAAACAGCTTAACAAACCCTTTTTTGATATGGTCGAGCAGGTAAGAAACGACCCCGACAACCCCAGTTTTTCTGGTCTTCCGCGTGAGGTAAGAGGCTTTGCTATCAACGGGATTTATACCGGTGGCATCGAGATGGCCGAGGACGCAATCACAGCGGGAAGGATAGAGCCTGTCTTAAAGGAAGCAGCCTATCTTGCGCTTTTTGGAAAAGGATATATTCCTTATACCATAGCGCACAGAGCAATACAAAGATACTTGCCTGAACCGGCGGCAAACACGGCATCCAATACCTTGCTGGGCGGGATTGCCGGGCCAAAAGGGATGCTTGCGGCAGGAACGGCAACGGCAATATATGAAATACTGAGACCAATGGGAGCAACGGCGGAAACCGTGGAAACCGCGGAACAGCTTCCGCCTGATGTCAGGGAAGACCTTATCGCGGCAACTTATGGTTTACACAGATTGGCTGACGGCAGGCTGGTGCATGATCCCGTGGCTGATAGTTATTA
>WRDZ01000036.1 GCA_009779595.1 Alphaproteobacteria bacterium
GGCATCGCTTTTAGGCGGGGGCGTGGTGCAGGTCATGGAGCCCGAGGGCAAACGCCATCTTAAGGCGCGCAACATAATACTGGCCTCCGGAAGCAGGCCGCGGGAACTGGACTGCGCCGCCGTCGACGGCAAAAGGGTGTGGAACTATGCCAACGCGCTTGCGCCAAAGTCCATCCCGGCGTCGCTGGTGGTGGTCGGCGGGGGCGCGATAGGCATGGAGTTTTCGGGCTTCTATCACGCCATGGGCTGCAAGGTCACTTTAATCGAGCAGGCTTCGCGCGTGCTGCCGTCGTGCGACCCGGAGATATCGGACTTCATGATGAAGGTCCGCACTGACCAGGGCATGAGGTTCCTTATGGATTCGTCCGTGCAGAAGGTCGAGAATACCGCGTTCGGGGTATGCGTGCACGTGCTTGGCAAGGATAAAAGCATCACGAAAGTCAAGGCCAAGAAGGTGCTTATCGCGTGCGGGGTGCAGGGCAACACCGACGGCCTGGGGCTGGAGAACACCAGCGTAGAAATCACGCGCGGGCACATAAAGACCGACAAGTTCTGCCTTTCGGACGACCCTTCGATATTCGTGGTGGGGGACGCGGCGGACGCTCCGTGGCTGGCGCACAAGGCCCAGGCCGAAGCCAGGATTTGCGTGCAGAACATGGCCGGCGTCAAGGGCGTGAAGCCGCTGAACCGCAGCCTTATACCGCAGTACACGTACAGCCATCCGAAAGTCGCGATGATAGGGCTTAGCCAGCAGGATGCGCAGAACATCGGCATGAAGACCATTGTCGGCCGCGCCGAGTTCAAGACCAACACGTCGGCTTTGATAGCGGGCAACGGCATGGGCTTTGTAAAGCTTGTGTTCAACGCCCAGACCCAGGTCCTGGTGGGGGCTTTCGCCATAAGCTCGGAAGTGGGCGAGGTACTGTCCGCATGCATACCGTGCCTGCACAAGAAGGCTACTATAAAGGACATGTCGGAAATGATGTTCGCGTACCCCATGTACGCCGAGGTCGTGTCGCTGGCGGTCGCCGACGCGGCGCGCAATGCCGCGGGCCAGAACACGAAAGCCAAAAAGGTAAAAAAGGGTTAAATCCGTGAACGAAAAGCTATAAACCGGGCGCTGGCCGCTTTGCCAGGGGCTACTTTTGGTTTATTGATTCAGCGAAAAAAGGTTCCTAGACTTGGATAAGCTAATCATGAAATTAGCGTCCAAGCGTTTGTCTGAAATGAAAGGAACTTGAAGATGAAGAAGCTTATAATGATTATCGGGGCGGTCGCGGCGGTTTCCGCATGCACCATGCCCGCAAGCTACCTGGGCTATGCCCTGGTCGGCGAAACCAAGCAGCCGATTGCGGCCAACGACGCGCACGGCAGGAAAATCGGCAGGGCGTGCGGCAGGAACATTGCCATGATAGTGGCCACGGGCGACTATTCGGTCGAGGCAGCGAAAGCCAACGGCAAGATAACCCGCGTGGCCACCGTAGACATGGAGGTCAGGAACTATATCGTGTTTGCCGAGGTCTGCACCGTGGTCACCGGCGAATAACCCAAGTGACGGTTTCCGCCTTAAAACAAGGCCCCTGTTCGCGCAGGGGCTTTTTTTGGCTTGATATTCTGAAAAAACTCCTTATAATAATTATTGCCTGGCGGACGTGGCGGAACTGGTAGACGCGTTGGATTTAGGTTCCAATAAGGCAACTTGTGGGGGTTCAAGTCCCTTCGTCCGCACCAAAGCCGGGCCGGACCTTTGTCCGCACTGCCCGCTGTTTATGATTGGAGAACAAGAAATGGAAATCACGGAAAACAAATCCAAGGGTTTGAAGAAAAGCTTTACGGTTGTCGCTTCGGCGGACGAAATCGCTTTCAAGACCAAGAAGAAAATGGAAGAAATCGCCAAAACCGCGAAGGCGGACGGCTTCCGTCCCGGGAAGGTACCGCTTGCCATGCTTGAGCAGCGCTATGGCAAAACCGCGCAGAACGAGGTCATCGACGGCATAATCGAGGCCGCGTGCGACGAAATCGTGGAAGAGACCAAAATCACGCTTGCAGGCCGCCCGGCGGTCAAGATTGAAGAGTACAAAGTGGGCGAGAATTTGAAAATGGCCATCGAGGTCGAGGCCATGCCAACAATCTATGTGGACGGCTTCGACTTCAAAAGAATCAAGATAGAGCGCCCGCGCGCCGACGTGGAAGACGCGATGATAGACCAGGCGCTTGAGCGCATTGCCGCGCGCCATAAAAAGCCGCAGGACACGGACCGGGGATATAAGGCCAAAACTGGCGACGTGGCGGTAATCGATTTCGTGGGCTCTGTGGACGGGGTGGAATTCGACGGCGGCAAGGCTGACGACTTCGGGCTGGAACTGGGCAGCAACCAGTTCATAAGCGGGTTCGAAGAGCAGGTTGTCGGCGCATCGGCCGGCGACAAAATCGACGTCAAAGTGGACTTCCCCAAAGAGTACCACGCCCAAAACCTTGCGGGCAAGCCAGCGGTCTTCGCCGTGACTGTAAAGGCAATCAAGACCTTGAAGACCCCCGCAATCGACGACGAATTCGCCGCAAGCCTGGGCGTGAAAACGTTGAAGGAACTGCGCGACGTCATTGCCAAGGACATGGCCCGCGAATACAGCGACGCGTCCCGGCTGTCCGTCAAGGAAGAGGTGCTGGACCAGCTTGAAAAGCTGCTGGACTTCGATGTGCCCGAAACCCTGGCGGAACAGGAATTCAACCATATATGGCCGCGCGTGCGTGAAGCCAAGGCCAAGGGCGGGCTGGACCAATCGGAAAACTCCAAGACGGAAAAAGAGCTGGAAGAGGATTATCGCAAGGTGTCCGCGCGCCGCGTGAAGCTGGGTCTTTTCCTGGCCGAGCTGGGCAAGTCGGCGAACATCAGCGTGACCAACCCCGAGCTTGAGCAGGCCATATTCGCCGAGGCCAGCCGCTTCCCGGGGCAAGAGCGCCTGGTGTTCGACCACTACCGCAAAAACCCGGGCATGATAGAGGCCCTGCGCGGCCCGATTTTCGAAAACAAGGTAATCGACCATATACTTGGTAAGGCCGACGTGACCGAAAGGAAGGTCAGCGTGGAACAGCTTTACCAGCCAAGCGCCCGCGCCGGCAAGCCTGAAAAGCCCGGCAAGGCCGAAAAGGGCGACCCCAAGCCCGCACCCAAACCCAAGGCAACCAAAAAGGCGGCGAAGAAATGATGAAAAGCACTTTGATACCCATGGTCATAGAGCAGACTCCCAAAGGAGAGCGCTCGTTCGACATATACTCGCGCCTGCTGAAAGAGCGTATAATCTTCCTTAACGGCGAAATCGACGACAGCCTGGCCAGCGTGGTGTGCGCCCAGCTTCTGTTCCTGGAGTCGGAAAACCCGGACAAGGACATTTCCCTGTACGTCAACTCGCCGGGGGGGGTCATCACGGCGGGCCTTGCAATCATCGACACGATGAACTACATCAAGTGCGACGTGTCCACCATGTGCGTGGGCATGGCCGCTTCCATGGGGGCCATGATACTGATGATGGGGCAAAAGGGCAAAAGGTTCTCGCTGCCCAACTCGACCGTGATGATACACCAGCCGCTGGGAGGGTTCCGCGGCCCGGCATCGGACATCGAAATCCATGCCAAAGAAATCCTGCGCCTGAAGGAGATACTGGCCAAGATGTCGGCAAAGGCCACGGGTCAGAAAATCGACGCCGTGCGCGACGCCATGGACCGCGACAAATTCATGTCCGCGGCCGACGCCAAGGATTTCGGAATCATAGACCAGATAGTTTCCAACCGGCAGTAACTTAAAACTCCAGCCTGTTTCCCCGCTTAGTAAGTTGTTAATAGTTTGGGTATATCCTTGAATAAAGTTTATTTCGGGATTGTAGACCTATGAAGAAATTTCTGTTCGTTTTTGTTTTGGCTGTGGTTTTTGTCGCTATCGTGCCTTTGGACGTATGGGCGGAAAACACGCCGGACACCACGGTGCAAACCTCATGCAGGGTTTATGAGGACAACATCGAGACTTTGCGCGAGTTTTGGAAGGACAAGTGCTGGTATTGCCCTTTCTTCGGGCTGCTTTTGGGCACCGCCCAGACGGTGGGGCACTCGGTATTCGACGCTTTGGTAAGTACGGGCTATCTTACCAACCTTATGGGCGCCGGGTTCCTGCTGTGGATTGCGTACAAGGTGTTCATACTGGTCGGCGGCATGGCTTCGAACCAAGCCGACAAGGTCGGACCCGAGTTCATAAAGGACATGATATACGGCCTGTTCCGGCTTGCCGTGGCGTATATCCTGCTTAGGTCCGGCATTGAATTCCTGTGGGACCTGCTTGTCAACACAATCGCCAAAATCGGTCTGGATATAGCGCAGATAATCGTGCACGCGGGCGACACGGGTAACGTTTTAGGGGCGCCGCCCGCAATCGGGGCCACTACCTGGACCGCAAGCTCAGGGTCCGGCATCGTATGCAACGTAACGGGGCAGGCAAGGGGATTTGCCGCGCTTGAGTGCAACTTCATGTACGTCATGTACGCCATAAACTACAGCGCGTCCAGGTTGTTCTCGGACGGGTGGGGCATAAAAGGGTACGCGCTGGCCAACGCTGGCCTGTGGTGCGTGATACCGCAGTTCATACCGCTGCTGATATCCCTGGTGTATATGTTCCTGGGGCTGTACATCTGGTTCACGGTGCCGTTCAAGATGATAGACGCGGTGTTCCAGCTTATCGTGATGGCCGTCATACTGCCGCTTTTGGTGGTGGCGTGGGTATTCCCGTACACGCGGCAATTCGCCGCGAAAGGGCTGCAGATGCTGATAGCCGCCATCGGGGTGTTCATAACCGTGGCCATAGTCATCGCCATAGTCGCGGCTTTGCTTAATTCGCTGCTTGGCAATATGCAGGTGACCACAATCAGCGCGCTGATGGAAGGCATGATGAAGGGAGCCGGCGGCGCAGACGGCGTGGATACCGGCACCGCCAAGACGCTGCTGTCCTTCCTTGGCGTCGCGTTCTTCGGGTACAAGGCGTTCGGCAGCATAACCGACCTGTCCAACACCATATTCGGACCGGTTGTCGGCGCGGGCGGCCAGCAGATAGAGCGCATCGCCACAGGCGCGGTCATGGGCGGGGCCCTTGGCGCCACCACCAATATCGGCGGCGCTATCGAAAATACTATACGCCGCGTGACTGGTCTGCCGCCGAGGACAAATACGGATACACCACTGTCGGGCGTTCCTCCGGTAACCCCCACACCTACGGGCGCTGATGCCGCCCCGCGTGTCGCTGACACGATAATGAATGTCAGCGATAGTACGATTGTGACGCCGCCGGTGGATACATATAGGGACGGAGGCACTGGCTGACGATGCGCAAAGGCTTATTGGCGTTGATGTTGATACTGGCGGCCTTGGCCTGCTGGCCGGCTTCACCGGCCATGGCGACGACGCAGCAGGTTCCGGGCACAACTACGCCGCCACAAAGATGCATGCCGGGCTATGAGAGATTCGACGAAGCCCCCGGGGTAACCAGGTGCGTGCCCACCGACCAGACAAGGCAAAGGCTGGCAAACGACCCGAACGTTTCCAACTTCTGCAAAGTCCCGGAAGACATCCAGGCGTATCGCGCAAGCTGGCGCTGGCTGTTCTGGTTCGACGAGCCTTTCCGCCTGCTGCTGGGGGCCATTGCCAAGCTGGCCGACACGTCCTTCCAGCTGCTGGGCGACCTTTTGATAAACCTTATGGTGGCGGGGATTCTGATATGGTTCGCCTGGCACATCCTTAAGAACTTCGGTACTCCGCTGCTTCCGTTCGGCGACGTGTCGCCCCAGGCGATTGTCAAGCCGTTCGCCATAATAATGTTCAAGGGCATTATCGCGTTTCTGATAATAAAAAGCGGCGGCAGGGTAATATACGATTTCATCATCACCCCGACAATCAAGCTTGCGGTGGGGATAACCCAGCTTTTCGGCGCGCACCAGACGCTGCCGATGAACATAGGCAGCCAGATAGAGCAAGCGCTTGGGGGCCCGTCGGGCGACTCGTTCAGGGCGATGACAGAAACGATAATGACTTTCCTTAGCAACCTGTTCGTCAACATCATGGACATAATCGTCATCGGGATGATATACATACGCTTTGCTTTCCAGAAGGGCACGATAAACGCTTATATAACGCAGCTGTGCTTCATCCCGACGTTCGGCGAGCTGGCGACCGGCCTGGCTTTGGTTTTTGTCGGCGGCATGCTTATGCTGCAGATACCGTTCCGCCTGATGACCGCCATGCTGCGGCTGGCTTTCATGGTGGTGTTCATGCCTGTAGCGGTGGTAAGCTGGGTGTTCCCGTGGCCCAAATCCGTGCCTTTAAGCGAGATTACCCGCAAGATGGTGGAAATACTTGTCCACGTCGTGGCCACGATGATATTTTCCGCTATCACGGTGTTCGTCATAGCCCAGTTCCTTGACCAGGTCTTGCGGCTTAACAATCTGATGTACGCAAACGCTGCGGAAATGTACGAAAAGATGGCGATGATTGACGGAAGCTCGGGACAGAGCGCCAGCGCCTTGATAAATTTCTTCCTGTTCATCGGCGTGCTGGTGTTTGTCTGGCTGCTGGCGGGCAGGGTCCAGATTTTGGGCAGTATATTCGGCGTCGCCGGCGACTTGGGCAAAATGACCGCTGCCAGGACGTGGGATATGGTACCCAGCGCGGCCAACAACGATTTTGCCGAAGATTTTTCAGGCGTCGCTCCTAGATACACGCTTAAGGACAGCACGCTGAACGAAGGCATGCATGATTTGTCAAGGAAGTTCTTCGCGTCCGCGGTTTACGGCTCTGTTTCGCCGATACGGTTCATCAATGCGAACCTTCCGGGGTGGAGAAGGCTTGAACTGGACAAGACCATGAAAGACCGCGGGAAAGACGCGGAATCCAGGCTTTTCGAGGGCGTAAAGGACAAGGACGGCAATTTGGTCAGGACCGCCGCTTTCCTTTATCCGATAGCTTTGCTTGAACACAGCCTGATGCGCGGCATAGGCAGGATGAACAAGTACAACCCCTTAAGGAAGTACGTACGCGGACCCGCCATACTTATGCAGAAATCCATCAACAGGCAGGCCCGCAATTACAGGAACCTAAGGCGCGACGTGGACGCAAGGTACAACCGCATGAGCAGGGCCGGCAGAATCGCCTGGTGGCTGCCGTACAGGACCATGCAAAACGTTCCGGGCGGCGTGCTGCTTACAA
>WRDZ01000037.1 GCA_009779595.1 Alphaproteobacteria bacterium
ATATTAAGCGGCAAAAACCCCGATTCACCGAATCTTAATCATAAGCGGGTACCATCGGCAGTATGGTTGACATATTGCTACATTCTAACCAGCTGGAGGTGAAAGTAAGCTCGGTCATAGGGGCCTCCCTTTCCAAGTTCTCTTTCCGGCGGCCGGACGGGCAGTCCATCGACCTTATGCGCCCTCCCGGCGACAAGGCGCGGGACGCTTTGGACATGTCGATGTACCCCATGGTCCCGTATGCCGGAAGGATACGCGGGGGCTCGTTCGTATATTGGGGCGTGCGCCATATCGTGCCCCAGAACCACCCCTTCCTGACCGAGCCGCTGAACGGCGACGGCTGGACGGAAAAGTGGCGCGTGACCGAGCGCAGCGAGAACTTCATCACCCTGACGTACCAGCACACGGGCGAAACCGGGTTCCCGTTCCCGTACTCGGCGTCCATAGTGTACGGCGTGTCCGGGCACAAGTTCACCGCCGTGATAAGCGTGACCAACACGGGCGACTTCCCCATGCCGTGCGGGCTTGGGTGGCACCCGTTCTTCCTTAGGACCAAGGACATGCGCATACGCATGCGCAACCGCCAGCTTTGGGCGGACGAGAACAAGGCCATAAAGACGCAGATACAGAACACTCCGGAACACATGCTGTTCACCGACGACAGGGCGCTTGACGACATGGACGCCGACGCGTGCTTCGGCGGATTCGACGGGAAGATAGAGATAACATACCCGAGCCACAGGATAAGGCTGAACGTGGCGGCCAAGGGCGACTGCTCGCACGTGACGCTTTATACCCCGGCCGACAAGAAATGGGTGTGCATAGAGCCCATGACCAACGCCACCGACGCGTTCAACCTGGCCAGCGCCGGGGTAAGCGGCACAGGCATAAAGACCATACAGGACGGCGAAAGCTTCAAGCTGGAAACCTCGTTCAGCGTGACCTCTTTCTAGCCCCTGCCGCGCCTTTCAGGCCTGTCAGCGATTCATACCTGCCGTACATGTAATCTATATCATCCCTGGTAAGGTCGGCCACTATAACCTGGTTGGTAACAAGCAGGATTTTGCGCGTTTCGCCGATTTTCATATTGCCGGCCTGGTGGTCGATGAAATTGTTTATCTTGTTATGGGCCTGGTCATTGACCAAAGAAAGATTAGACAATTTATTGTTGCCGCCCAAGGAAAACGGCCGTATGTGATGAACGGACGCGCCCACGGCACGGGCGGAAAACTCTGTTGGATACAGCAGGTTTATCGCGCCGCTTGGGTGCTCCTGGCATAAAAGCTTCAGATATTCCTGGTATAAAATCCCGAATATTTCCGCGCCTTTGCGCATGGCTTCGAATGTTTTGCGCATGCCCTGGACATAACTGGCGCCCATTCTTTTGACCATAAAGCTTTCAAGCGTTATCTGTGAATCCGGCAATTTTTCATAGTGTTTTTTCGGCATCGCACATAACCCCCCGTTATTTAATCCGCGGCTAAAATAGCACGGAATGTATATAATTGCAACAATAATATGTTTACTTTTTGCCGTTTATGCTGTATAACGGTGAGTGAAAGGACCCCCATATGAAAAGAATCATCCCCGCAATCGCCGCCGCGCTTGTATTGTCCGGTTTTCCCGGCTGCGAAGAAAAGAAAACCCCGCAGCCCATAGCGCATGCCGTGCCGGTCGGGGTGTTCGAGGCGGCGAAGATGCCGGTGACGACAAGCCAGAGCTATGCCGGGTTCGTCGAGGCGGAAAGCACCGTCGAGATTGTCGCGCGCGTGCCCGGCTTCATCACAAGGAAGCACTTTAGCGGGGGAGAGCGCGTGACCGCGAACCAGCCCCTGTTCGAAATCGAAAAAGACCAGTACGCGGCTGCCGTGAAAGGCAGGGAGGCCACCTTGCTGAAGGCAAGGGCCGGGCTTAGGCAGGCTACGGCGGAGGAAAGGCGGTCGGCCAGGCTGCTTAGGTCCGGCGACATATCGCAGGCCGCGTACGACATAGTAAAGGCCCAGCACGACGCGGCCGCCGCGACCGTGGCGCTGGCCGAGGCGGACCTGACGAACGCCAGGCTTGACCTTGGTTTTGCCACCATCAGGTCGCCCATCGACGGGCGTGTAAGCGACAGCGCGTTTTCGGCCGGCAACTTCGTCAGCATGGCCAGCGGCCCGCTGACCACGGTGGTCAACGCCCAGCCCGTATATGTATATTTCGGCGTGTCCAGCCCGGGGCTGCAAAGGCTGTTTTCGCAGGCGGGGCTTGACATCGTCAGCAGCAGCCACGACAAGCTGCGCGAAAGCTATACGGCGGTGATAGTGCTTGGCGACGGGACAGAGTATCCGCACAAAGGGACGCTTACCTTCATCGACCCGCTGGTGGACAAATCCACCAATACCGTAAGGATGAAGGTCAGGTTCAACAACCCGGACGGGATACTGCTGCCCGGGCAGTTCGTGAACATAAGGCTTGTCAGCAAAAAGCCGACTTCGCAGATGGTCGTGCCCACGATTTCGATAAGCTTCAGCCAGGCCGGCGCGCGCGTCATGGTCGTGGGCGGCGACAACAGAATCGAGCCGCGCATCATATCCACGGCCTTTGAATACGGGCGCATGACCGTTGTCGAAAGCGGCATAAACCCGGGGGACAAGGTGGTCACCGAAGGGCTGGGAAGGATAGCTCCCGGGGCTTTGGTCGTCATAGTGCCGGCCGAACCGCCCACGCCGCCGGCAACACCGGCGCCTGCGGCAACGGCCGAAGACAAATGACGGAGCTGTAGGACATGGCCGAAGAAAACGAAACAAAACCGAAAAAGTTCGCCCTGAAAAGAAAATATTTCCGCAGGGCCGAGAAGGAAAAAGCGGTTGTGCCCGACGAGTCCGAAGAAGGCCTGGCCGCGCTGGCCGAACTGGTCGAAGAGAACTTCTTCGTCAGCCGCCCGCGCTTTGCGTCGGTCATGTCGCTTATCATCACCATCGTGGGCCTGCTGTCTTTCGTCACCATACCGGTTGCGCAGTTCCCGGACATAGTGCCCCCGTCGGTGACCGTAAGGGCGTTCTATCCGGGGGCAAGCGCGGAAACCGTGGAAAGCACGGTGGCCCAAATCATAGAAAGCGCTGTCAACGGCGTGGCGGACATGCTGTACATGAGGTCAACGTCGGCCTCGGACGGGTCGTACACCCTTACTGTGACGTTCAGGCTTGGCACCAACCCGGACCTTAACACCGTGAACGTGCAGAACCGCGTGAACAGGGTCCTGCCCATCCTGCCCGACGCCATATCCCAGACCGGGGTTTCCGTGCAAAGCGCGGCCTCGGCCATGCTGATGGTGGTGGCGTTCCACTCGCCCGGGCAGACGCTTGATTCGCTGTTCGTGGGCAACTATGTGCTGATGAACATACAGGATTCCATCGCGCGCATACCGGGCGTGGGCGACACTATGCTGTTCGGGCAGAAGTACAGCCTGCGCATATGGCTGGACGTGACCAAGATGCAGGGGTTGAACCTTGCGGCAAGCGACGTGATAAACGCCGTGGCCAGCCAGAACATGCAGGCAAGCCTTGGGCGCATCGGCTCGCGGCCCAACCCCGAAGGGCAGGAGCTGCAGCTGAACATCGACACGCGCGGGCGGCTAAGCTCGGTCGAGGACTTCGAGAACATCGTGATAAGGGTGAACCCGGCGGACGGCTCGTTCCTGCGCATAAGGGACATCGCCACGGTCGAGCTTGGGGCGGAAAGGGACGACATCAGCTCGAACTTCAACGGGGCGCCGTCGGCCGGCCTTATGATAAACCAGGGCGTCGGCTCGAACGCGGTCGGGGTCGCGGCCGAAATCAAAAAAAGGCTGGACGAGCTTAGCAGGCTGTTCCCGCAGGACCTGGAATACGACATTGTCTATGACGCGACCGTCTTCATCGAGGCGTCCATACAAGAGGTCCAGGTCACGATGCTTATCGCGTTCGTGCTTGTGGTGCTGATAATATACCTGTTCCTGGGCTCGTGGAGGGCCACGCTTGTGCCCATGATTTCGGTGCCCGTGTCGCTGATAGGCACGTTCGCGGTGCTTAGGGCCACGGGGAACACGCTTAACACCATATCCATGTTCGCGCTTGTGCTGGCCATCGGGGTTGTCACTGACGACGCCATAGTGGTCGTCGAGAACGTGGAAAGGCTGATGCGCGACCATAAGATGCCGGCGCGAAAGGCCACGGTGAAAAGCATGAAGGAAATCACCATGCCCATTGTCGCGATAATGCTGGTGGTGCTGTCCATATTCGTGCCGGTCGCGTTCATTCCGGGCACGACCGGGACCCTGTTCCGCGAGTTCGCGCTGACCATATCGGTGGCCATAATGATATCGGTGTTCACCGCGCTTACGCTTAGCCCGGCGCTGTGCTCTCTGCTTCTGAAGCCCAAATACTCGGCCCCGCGCGGGATTCCGGGCATGATAACCGGCGGCATCGAAAGGGTCCGCCGCGGGTACGGCTGGGCTTTGGGCAAAATCATACACGTGTCCAAGCTGTCCGTAATCATAGTCCTGGGGCTGGGGGCGTTCCTGTTCTTCCTGTTCAGGGTCACCCCCACAAGCTTCCTGCCGGACGAGGACCAGGGGATATTCCTTATCCAGACCCAGCTTCCGGAAGGCGCGTCGCTGAACCGCACAATCGCGGTCTTGTCCGAGATAGAGGAAACCCTGAAAACCACCAGGGGCGTAAGGTCGTCGATGACCGTCATAGGGTACAACCTGCTTGGCGGCTCGGTGCAGTCGAACGCGGGGGCCCTGTTCGTCGCGCTTGACCCGTACAGGCAGCGCAGGACTCCGGACTTAAGCGTGACCGCGATAATGGGCCAGGTCATGGGGCGTGTGATGCGCAACCCGCGCGTCACCGACGCCATACTGATACCGTTCCAGTTCCCGCCGATAATCGGCCTTGGCACGGTGGGCGGGTTCGAATACCAGCTGATAGACCTTGAAGGCGGCAGCATCACGGCGTTCCACGACACCATGCGCGGCCTGCTTATACAGGCGAACCAGCAGCCGGGCCTGGCGCAGGTGTTCTCTTTGTTCAGCGTGAACACCCCGCAGGTTTTCATGAACGTGGACCGCGACAAGGCCATCGCGCACGGGCTGATGATAAGCGACGTGTTCAACTCGATGCGGGCGGTGTTCGGCTCGGCGTACGTGAACGATTTCAACCTGTTCGGCCGCCCGTGGCAGGTGAACGTGCAGGGGCAGATGTCGGACAGGGCCAACCTTGAGAACATATACTCGCTTGAGGTAAGGAACGCGTGGGGCAAAATGGTGCCGCTGCGCTCGTTCGTCACGCTGGAAAGGGTGATGGGGCCGCAGATAGTCACGCGGTACAACAACTACCGCAGCATCTCAATAAACGGGCAGGCGGCGCCGGGCGTGTCGTCGGGAACGGCCATAGGCATAATGGAAAGGCTGTCGGAAAACCTGCCGCCGCAGTACTCTTACAGCTGGACCGGGACATCGCTGGAGGAAAAAGAGGCCGGCGGCCAGATAGTTATCATCTTCGCGCTGTCCATAGTGTTCGCGTACCTGTTCCTGACCGCGCTGTACGAAAGCTGGGTGCTGCCGTTCGTGATACTGCTGGCGTCGTGCACGGGGCTTATAGGCAGCATACTGGGCACGTACCTGATGGGGCTTAACATAAACATCTATGTGCAGATAGGCATGCTGGCCCTGATAGCCATCGCGTCCAAGAACGCCATCCTGATAGTCGAGTTCGCCAAGGACGCGCGCGACAAGGAAGGCGCCGGCATCATCGAGGCGGCCGTGCAGGCGGGCAAGACCAGGTTCCGCGCGATTATGATGACCATGCTTTCGACCGCGGCAGGGCTGATTCCGCTGCTTATCGCGACCGGAGCGGGCGCCGTGTCGCGGCACTCGGTCGGCGCGTCGCTGTTCTTCGGGCTATTGTTCGCCACGTTCGTGGGGATATTCCTGATACCGATGATGTACGTCGTGGCTGAAAGCATGCGCATGAGCTTCAAGCGGTAGGCCAGGCTATAGGCAAAGCGCGAGCGAGCGACGCGCGCCGCCTATGGGCGGGCGGACGCGCGTGTCCTGCGGACCGCCTGGCGGTGCCGCTGGACACGCGGCAGGCTCTTTATATTTAAGGAATAAATCACGCACAAGAAAAATCGCAAAAACGCCATTGCGGAAGGGGTTTTAGGGGAAGGAGCAAGGGCGTTTTGTCATTACCTTTTCACGGCCTGAGGCTGGGCCTGCCCCGCGATTGTGACCGACCTGGCGGCAAGCCGGGCCGCCATCTGCGGCAGCGGAGTCGTTTCCTCCCCGTTATCAACGGCAGCGCGCTTGCGATAGACCTTGATGGTTTTCCCCTTGCAAAAGCTGCTTATATCCATTATAACCTCTCTTAACGAATTGTTAACTTTTGTATAAAGCTAGCGCACAAATGGGAAAAAATCAAGACTTAATTATAGCCATCCAAAGCAGCGGGGACGCCTTAAGCGTATGTTTGTTGCAGGACAACGAGTCGCCGGTCCTTCTGTGCGGCGACCCAAGCCTGCGCCAGTCCGAAACTTTGGCGCCCATGCTGGCGCAGCTTGGCGTTTCCGACTGGAGTCGCGTGCGCCTTATCGCTGCCGGCGTGGGGCCGGGCTCGTTCACCGGAATCCGGCTGGGGCTGGCGGCGGCGCAAGGGCTGGGTATGGCGCGCGACATTCCCGTGCACGGGGTCAGCAACTTCGACCTTGTGCGGTGGGTCACCGGGCGCGAAAACGTGGCCGTGCGCTATAACAACGATACATTTTTCG
>WRDZ01000038.1 GCA_009779595.1 Alphaproteobacteria bacterium
AAGAGTGTTCAACACTTCCATATTGCGGTTTTCCCACGCCGCCCGCATAAGCGGCGTCTGTCCGTCATTGCTTCTTGCATTTACGTCCGCGCCGGCCCTGATAAGGGTTGCTATCACTTCCCTGTTGGGGTTGTGCCCGACCGCGGCCATAAGCGGAGTCATGCCATTGTTGTCCCTTGCGTTCACGTTGGTCCCGCTTATGATGGCGTTTTCCACTTCCTCCGGCGTTCCCCGCTGGAAAAGCTCGGTAACGTTGTCCGCCGCCGCCTGGGCGCGCAAGGCAAACAGCGCCGCGAACGCCAAAGCCATCAAGCCGCATGCAATCTTCCCGTTTTTTTTCACCATTGCTTCCCCCTTTTTATTCAAGCCTTCCCTGGCGTTAATAGTAACCATCATCTCGCTTAAGGAACATTAAAGCACGGAAATAATCTCCGTTCAAGCCTTAATTTCATACGGTACCGGTTGTCAACCCTTGGCTATCTTCGCAAAAATCCCGGAGTGATTACCGACAGCGGATTGACCGAAATGTTCGGGTTGTTGAAGTTCCCGTCCACCCTATAGTTCACGCCTATCAAAGCGTCCCCGCTTTCCCATCTGAACAGGCCGCCGATAAGCGGAATCCTGCCCAGCAGGCTGTTCAGGAAATACATCGGCAAAACCGTCCCGCGCATGTCAAGCCAGTCGGTTTTCATATTGAACGTGCCGTCCGCGCTGATGCCAAGCGAGCTTCCCCTCATCAGCGCGTCCTTGATTGAAAAAACGCCGTCTTCCAATGAGAACTCCGTGGTCAGCTTGTCGAATCTTATGCCTTGGCCGTGCAATATGTCCAATATGCTGGTAAGCCCTGCCATGCTTATTATCTTCGCGGCGGTAGGAGCCCTTATCAGATAAAAATCCCTCATGGTTATGCCGCCGCTCCACCTGTCTGCCTTGCGGCTGGCGGACAGCGCGAAATTGCCGCTGCGGATTTTGTCGTTCGAGTGGACTATTTCAAGGAACGACCCGAAATCCGGGATTTTGACCTCAAGCCTGTCGTTGTGGTAATCCACCGAAACCCTGCCGCCCCTGTTGGGCAGTTGCGCCGTTGCCCAAATATTACCGTCGCTGCCGGTCTTCATCACCAAAGCCGTCATGTGCCCGCCGGTTCCGAACATAACGGTTCCTATGGCGGCGTCCAGTATCGGCATTATAAACCCGCCGTCCCGCCGCCCGCCGCCGTCTTTTATAATATCGGGCAGGATTTCCATCAACGGGCCAGCATAAAACCTTTGGGCTATCACGTCGATTCTGGGAGGTTTCTGCAAAAAGTCGTACCTGAACTCGGCATCGGTGGCAGCGGTCTTGACAACGGCTTTGTCCAAAGCCAGGTCCAGGCGGTACTCCCCGTCAACCTTGACGTCAAGCCTGGTAATCCGGCCTTTGCCAAATGCTCCGTCGACCGTCATCCTGGCCTGGCTGCCGGCCGGCTTGCTGTACCCCAGAAACGCGATGTCCAGCTGGCTTGCGGTTATGTTCCCATCGCCTTTTATTGTCCCGTAGCCTTTTTTATCCAGGCTGACCGTCACGTTATACGGAGCGTTGTTGCGTATATAGAACCAGTCGTCAGCCTTGCTCATCGGCAGGAAATCCAAAGAGAACACCTTTCCGCCGGTCCTGAAGTTCTGCCTGAAAACGGCCTTTATGGGTATCTTGCCGAACAATGTTTCGCCTTGGATGCGCATTCCCCTGTTGTCAAGCGACAAGTCCAAAGCCTGGGCCGTCAAATCGCGGCCGGCGAAAATATCGGACAGGCGCGCGTCAACAGCGGAAGCCTGCACGTCCGTATTCACCATATCGAACGTCAGGTTATCGACCAGCGGAAGGCTTAGCTTTATATGCGCTTTTCCAGTCCCGGAAACCTGCCCGTCCTCCAGCCCCAAATCCTGGGTCAATTCGAACGGGGGCAGCGACAGGATGCTTACCGCATCGCCTATGCTCCCGCTTGCGTTCAAGTCAACGGACATGGTAACCGGCTTGGTGGTGCTTTGCAAATCCGTGAACGACACGCGGGCTTTTTCTATATTCAGCCCGTTGCTTTCCCCGCTTAGTATATCTATGTCTATCCTGTCCAGGGTTATATGCGCCGTGCCGTCCATACCTATGACCGGCGGCAAACCCTCAAGATATCTGACCGTCGCGCCCATGACCCTTGCCTGGCCGTTTATGGAATCGACATTTATGGACCCTGGAGCATCCCGCCCGCTTAAGATTATCTCGAACTCTCCGCCGGTTATAAGGCCTGTAGTTATCCCGTCGCGGACCCATTCGTAAACATGCGGGCCGATAACGGACGGCCAGTAATACGGCAGGTTGTGCATAAGCAGGTTTCTTCCCGAGGCGTTCAGCACTACCTTAAGGTCCGAAAAGTTGTTTTCCTCGATAATCCTGCGCCCGCCGGTTATGTCGAAATCAAACTTGGCCGTAGTATTTTTCCACGCCGCGTCAAAGCTTTCTATCTTCAGCCGGTCGTCGTCGCGCCTGTACTCTCCGGCAAGGGTAAGCGAATCCAGCATGAACTTGTTTCCAGGCATCTGCGGCAGCACAACCTGGCCTTTCTTTACAAACAGGCGGAACGAAAACCCGACCAAGCCCCTTCGTAAATCATTGTCCATAATGTCCCTTTTTATGGTGAAGCTGCCGCCCACGGGAAGGTCTATGGCCGACAAGACCGGGATGAACACTTCAAAGCCCAAGGCCGACGGGTTTATGGTCGGCAGGTTTATGGTGGTTTCCAGCAGATTATCGGCCGGATTGTACCTTATGCGCCCCGTGAACGCCAGCGACAACCGCTTGGGCTGGGTTATATCCGTCTTTGCCGACAGCGTCCATTGAGTTCCCGAACGCACAAGCTGCACGTTGAACGACGGGACGACTATGCTGTGCCCAAGGCTTTTGTCGTCGAAGATAAGCTCTCCGTCGTTGATTTCAAGCTGCCGCAGCTGCCGCAAATTGCCGGGCGACAGGAAATACAGCACCACGTTCGCCGCACCCTTGCCCCCGCCGGTGATTCCCCTGCTGTCAAGCTTAAGCGAGTCCTTTTCCTTGACCAGGTGGAAGCTTGGCTTTTCCAATATCAGCGTACGGGGGACCAGCCGGCCGCGGACAAGGCTTAGCAGGCTGAAATCCACGGCTATGGATTTTATCTGTACGACGCTGTCGCCTTCCTGCGTTTCTATGTCCAAATCCTGGACCAGCAGCAGAAGCGGAGTTGTCCACGAACCGCCGCGCAGCTGCACGCTTGACGCGCGCGCCACATGGTTGGTGTTCGCCGGCGACAGCGCCCTGACAACATAAGGCAGCGCGAAATCCAGGTCCACCGGACCGCGGCTTAGCCGCCATGCCAAAAGCCCCGCTGCCAGCACGCACAGCAGCAGCACCCAGCGGACGACGTGGACTAATCTTGATATGAAGCGCATAAAACTCCCTATTTCTTAGGGAAAGTCTGCAACAGTTCTAAATTTTTGTCAACACTTTCAGTGGCCATCATTCCTATGACGTTGTACCCGGCGTCAACGTACAGCACCTCGCCCGTAATTGCCGAAGCAAGGTCGCTAAGCAGGAACAGGGCGCTTTTACCCACCTCGTCCTGCGTGACTATGCGGCGCAGCGGCGAATTGTTCTCGTTCCACCTCAGCATGGAATTTATGTCGCCCACGCCGGCAGCCGCCAGGGTCTTTATCGGACCGGCGGAAACCGCGTTGACGCGTATCCCCATCGGGCCAAGGTCGCACGCCGCATATCGCACCGACGCTTCCAGCGCAGCTTTGGCCACGCCCATCACGTTGTAGTTGGGCAGCACTTTTTCCGAGCCGTAATATGTCAGCGTGACCAGCGACCCGCCAGGATTCATGATGCTTTGCGCGCGCTTGCACACGTCGATGAACGAAAAGCACGATATGTTCATGGCCGTCGCGAAATCTTCGCGCGAAACATTTATGAACGCGCCGTGCAAAGCCTCTTTCGGGGCGAAAGCAATCGCATGCACGATGAAATCTATCGCGCCGAATTTTTCTTTTATCGCGTCGAACGCTTTGTCCATGCTGGCCGAGTCGGTAACATCGCATTGCAGCAGGAATTCGCTGCCCACGCTTTGGGCCAGCGGCCGGACCCTCTTTTCCAAAGCCTCGCCCTGATATGTGAAAGCCAGCTTGGCGCCGTTATCCGCAAGGTTTTTGGCAATCCCCCACGCGATGGAACGTTCGTTCGCAACGCCCATAACCAGCCCTTTTTTACCTTCCATAAGTTTCGTCATGGCCATCTCCGTAAAATCAACCCTTATGCGCCATTGTAGCAACGTCGCCATAAGAAATCAATTAGGTGAAACGATTGTAATAAAAGCGTAATATTTTATGTTTTTTCCGTGGTTCCAGCGCGTTCCGTCCGCTTTAGTGGCAGCGCGCTATTACCTACAACCAAATCCCGATTTTTATGCGTATGGATTCGGCCTGTTCCGCGAACTTACTGTTCAGCCAATCCGCCCGGCGTTTGGCCTTGCTTGAATTGACCGGAACGCCGAACACCACTTTTCCGCCGCCGGACAAAGTCAGGAAAACACAGTGTATTGGGCTTTTGTCGTCGCCCGGGACCATCCGTTCAACGACTGCACCCGTAACCTGCTCATAGTCCGCAACCCTTGTTTCTTTCCGCCTGCCGGTCATATATCTTTTTATCGCAACGCAGGAGTTGGCGGACTTGCTGCAGTACAGCTCTTTGCTTACCGGGACAAATATAGCAAATGTAACAGCCAAACCCGCCGCGATTATTCCAAAAATTATAAAAAATATCGTGTCGTCCCTGGTTTCCAGCCGTATGGTTTCAGCCTGGCTTGCGAACTGTTGGTTCAGGAACTCCGCCCGGCGCTTATGCCTGCCGTAAAAACTGCTTGAGCTCACGAACACCGTCATTCTTTCAAGCAAGCCGCCGGATATGGTCAGGGCAATATTGTGCGTTGTGGGCCAAGAAAGATGATTGGTTACAACGACCGCCCCGGTGACCCCGTCATAGTTTACAAGCCTTATTTGGCTTCTGCGCATTATGTAATCGCTTGTCACAATGCAGGAGTTGGCGGACTTGTCGCAATATAATTCTTCTTTTATGGGAGTGATTATGACAAAAGCAAGCGCCAGCATTGCCAGCACGGAAAAAACGACCCATCCACCCCTGCGTTTCTCGACATATACGTCACCGTCTTTGGGTTTTCCGCTGTTCATATCTTAACACCTGACAGGCTTTACATCTCCGATGTACATGCCCAGGGACAGCGCCGTTTTGACGAAATCGCCCTTGATGTCGACTTTGCTTGTGCTGGTTTTCACGACCTTGTCCAGCGGCACAGGCACAACCTTGTTGCCCTGCCACGTGGTCATGTAATATGATTTCCCTTCGCTTAACATCTGCACCGCCTTGGCCCCGAAGCAGGTGGCTATCAGGCGGTCAAGCGCGTACGGGGTGCCGCCGCGCTGGACATGCCCCAGCACTGTCGTCCTTACCACGAACGCATTTGTCATGGAGTTGATTCTTTCCTGCAGGAAGTCGCCGGCTCCGGCATAACGAAGCCCGTCGCCCTTTTGCGCGACCAGCGGCTTGCCGTCCTCGGTCTTGATGCCTTCGGCCACGACTATCAGCGAGTGCTTGCCCCCGGCCTTGCGCACGCTTTCCAGCTTCTTGATGACCCCTTTGTAAGAATAGCGCACTTCCGGTATAAGGCAAATGTCCGCCCCGCCGGCAATGGCCGTGTGCAAAGCGATATGCCCCGCGCTGCGGCCCATGACTTCAAGTATCATGACGCGGTGATGGCTGGCCGCCGTGGTGTCCAGCCGGTCCAGGGCCTCGACGCAAATCTCGCGCGCGGTTGCAAAACCCACGGCCTGCTCGGTGTACGGGGTGTCGTTGTCGATGGTCTTGGGCACGGCAATCATCGGCACGCCGGCCTTTGTGCAATACTCGGCCATGATGCTTGTGCCGCCGTCGCCGCCGACCGTGACAATGCCGTCGATTTTAAGGGCTTTGACAGCCTTGGCGAAAATTTTGATTTTCTGTTTGTCGTCGACATTTTTGCTGCCGGCCGCGCCCGCCGAAGAGCTGTTGGTCCCAAGCATGGTCCCGCCCATGCGCTCGTAAGGGAAATTCACGAATTTCTTGACCGACAGGACCTCATACTGATAGGGGTCCGACAGCAAGCCGTCCGATGCGTTGCGTATGCCCAGCACCTCTATGCCCAGTTCGGTCGCACTTATCACCACCGAGCGTATCACGCTGTTAAGTCCCGAGCAGTCGCCCCCGGTAGTCAATACAGCTATCCTTTTCATCTTTTTTCTTGTCATGTCAGGTTCCTATGTGTAATTATACAAGGTAATCAATCAGTAATATTATGATTTGCCCGGGATTAAAATATGGTTAAAGACGCAGACGACGACATGACAAAAAAATTACAAACCATGCGGGCCGAGCTGTTCGTCCTGAAAGCGCGTATGGCCGGGATTGACGAAAAAGCCCCGGACGGTTTCCGCTCGAAAGAGTTCTTAAGCCTTCAGATAAGCCAGCTGGAAGAGCAGATAAGGAAAGCTCAGAACCAGCTATACCCGGACATTATCGCGTGAATTCATATGGTTCAGGAAAGCGTGAATACCCAATTATGAAAATATTTTGACAAAGCCGAATCAGTATGTTAGATTATCCGTAAATACGGTTTAAAAGGACAACAACGCATCGGGCGTAATGATAACAATAAACGCGGG
>WRDZ01000039.1 GCA_009779595.1 Alphaproteobacteria bacterium
GCATGTTCCTGATGATGATGTCGGCTATGTGAAGCTTGTTGCGCCCATCGCGGTTGAACAGCATTGAAATGATTTCATTGGTCCCTTCCGACATAAGGAAGTTTTCGAAACTGCCGTCCAGCCTCAGGCCGTCTATCGTAATCCTTCTGAACTCCCTTGCCCTTTCCAGGTCTCCGGGCGGTTTCTCTATGGCCAGCGACCTCAGCTCCCACCCTTTGCCCCTTGGAGGCCTGATGTCTTCGAATACGATAAGGTTCGACGAAAACCTTACCACGTTTATGTTTTCCAGGGGTATCCCTATCGAATCCATCAAATTGGGTATGTTATCCTTGAAAACCTTCGGGCGCAGCACGATAACCGCGGCGATGACGAATACAAGCATGCCCGCGGCGGCGTAAATCACAAGCTTGTTTATGTTGACCAGCTTTTTGTTCTTAAGCTCTAAAATCTTCCTTTCCAGGCCGGTTTTGGATTTATGCCCTGAAGCCGCAAGGCTCTCCATGGCCTTCAGCTCTTGCGCGTATGCCTCATCCTGGCTTGACTGCGCAGATGTTGCGGCCGATTCCGGGGGCGTCGTCGGCGCCGGCTGCCCGGTGGGCGCCGGAGGAACAGGCGTCTGCGCGTCCGCAGGCACGGCAGGCACCGGGGGATTGGCAGGCTGCCCCGACTGCTCCTGCTGCGACTTGACGGGATTGAACGCATCGAAAGACAAATCTATGTCGTCCGCCAATCCGCCAGTCTTGTTGTTTACGTCCGTCTTGTTGTCAGACATTGCTCCCTCATAACGAATCCGTATCTTTATATGTTATTGCAAAATCGCTTATAAACGGTTAAAATCTATTCGGAACAAAGGAGGCGGGCATGGCAAAAAGAAAATATATTGCGCTGGCAGCGGTGTGCGTGCTTGTCTTGCTTGTGATGGCCGCGGGCGCTTATCTTTTTAAACCCGGCATGACAGGCCGCAAACCGGAAACTGTAGATATCGTCATCCGAAAACAGGACGGCCGGACCGTGCAGCTGTCGGTGAAAACCGCGGACACTCCCTTGCAGTGGCAGAAGGGCCTGATGTTTGTGAAAAAGCTGGACGGCTATGACGGCATGCTGTTCGACTTCAAGGAAAGCCGGTTCGTCAATATGTGGATGAAGAACACCTATATACCGCTTGACATGCTGTTTTTCGATTCGGACCGCAGGCTGGCGTGCATCCACGAAAACGCCGTGCCGCATGACCAAACCCTGATTGGTTGCTGCAAGCCGGTGACGCACGTCCTGGAAATAAGCGGGGGCCGGACAAGGGCTTTGGGCATTGCCCTGGGCGATGTCCTAGAATAGCTTCGGGCAAAGCGGGCTGACCGGGCATGTCGGGCACTGCGGCTTTTTGGCCGTGCAGATATAGCGCCCCAGCAGCACCAGCCAATGCGACGCGTGCCGCTTGAATCTTTCCGGGATAAGCTTTTCCAAATCCGCCTCGACCCTGGCAGGGTTCTTGCCAATCGACATTCCGGTGCGGTGGGAAACCCTGAACACATGGGTGTCGACAGCTATAAGCGGAGCGCCGTACACCTCGTTAAGCCATACGTTGGCGGACTTGCGCCCGACTCCCCTTAAGGTTTCCAGCTTGTCGCGGTCGTTGGGAATCTGGCCGCCGAATTCGTCGACCAAAGTGCGCGAAAGCCTGATGATGTTGGCCGCCTTGTTGTTGTAAAGGCCGATGGTCGATATGTATTTTTTCAAGCGCTCTTCCCCAAGGTCCAGCATTTTTTGCGGAGTGTCCGCGATTTCGAACAGCGGCCCCGTGGCTTTGTTCACACCCTTGTCCGTGCTTTGGGCGGACAGTACAATCGCCACAATCAGAGTGTACGGGTTGGTATAGTTCAGCTCGCACCGCGGGGACGGGTCGTTGCGTTGAAGTATGGAAAAGAACTGCTCTATTTCTGTGCCGGTCATGGACATAAGTCTATGCCCGGGCAAAGCTAAAGTCAATGCAAAAATCTGCCGCTACAGCGGCTCCATCAAGCGGTCTGCAAGACACGCGCGTCCGCCCGCCCCAAGGCGGCGCGCGCCTGTTCGCTTTCGGCTCACTTTAGCGCGCTGGCCCGGGCGGACTGCGCTATGACCGATGAAAATACAATAGCCAATCACCCCTATAATTTATTATAGTAATATGAAAAAAGCCCCTAGCCGGCCCCCATGAACCGGTTATGATTGACATCTGCAAATTACCCCCTTATAATCATACAAGGTTTAACATCAATCCCTTGATGCTGCAATGCCTGCCTGACATTTACAGGCCTCGCAATTTAAAGGGATACCGCTAAAATAAGGATAAAGAATATGATAAAATCTGAACTGATAGCCAAAGTCTGTACAAGGATAGACCACATACCGGCGATATATACCGCCCGCTCGGTCGAGGTTATTTTCGACACCATAATCAAGGCTTTGGGTGCGAACAAACGCGTGGAAATCCGCGGCCTGGGCAGCTTTTCCGTACGCAAGCGCAACAGCCGCATCGCGCGCAACCCCAAGAACGGGGCCAAGGTAAGCGTGCCGGCAAAAGCCGTGCCCTTCTTCAAGGCCGGGCGCGCTGTCAAGGCAAGGCTTAACCCATAGGAGTGCGCTTATGCGTCTTGTAAAATCAGCCGTCCCCGTCATAACCATAGTGTTGGTCATAGACGTCATAGCCTCCAACATAGAGCCCGTTGGCATAGGGCTTTGGCCGCTTAGCAACCAGATGTACGTGCCCCTTGGGATACTGCTGCTGATTTCGTTCTCGGTGGCGTTCATGCTTGGCATGGCTTACGATTCATGGCTGAAACACCGGAAGATTAAAGAGCTTAACAAGGAAAACAAGAAACTGCTTTCATTGATAAAGGAAGAGAAATGAGCTGGCTTAAATCATTGAAACCCAAAGTCACCGGCGCGGACAAGAAGGACGTGCCCGACAACCTGTGGGCGCAGTGCCAGCACTGCTCGCGCGTGGTTTTCCATAAAGAGCTGGCCCAGGCCCTGTTCGTATGCCCCCACTGCAATTATCACATGCGCATCAACGCAGCTACCAGGGTGCAGCAGCTGGCCGACGAAGGGACATGGCAGCCCATATCCCTGCCCAAGACAGCCGACGACCCGCTGGAGTTCAAGGACAAGGTCCCGTACACGTCCAGGCTGAAGGAAAACCGCGAAAAGACCGGCCACAACGAAGCCTTTATCGCGGGCGAGTGCGAAATCGACGGCCAGCAGGTGGTCCTTGGCGCTTTGGACTTCACGTTCATCGGCGGCTCTATGGGCGCGGGCATGGGAGAAGGCATCATCACCGCGGTTTACCACGCCGTTTCAAAACGCCTGCCGCTTGTCATTGTCAGCACGTCGGGGGGGGCGCGCATGCAGGAAGGCATACTCTCGCTTATGCAAATGCCGCGTATCACGTTCGCCCTTACGGATTTGAAACAGGAAAGGCTGCCGTACATCGTGGTCCTGACCGACCCCAACCTTGGCGGAGTGACCGCCTCGTTCGCAATGCTGGGCGACGTCCAGATAGCCGAGCCCAAAGCCATCATCGGATTCGCCGGCGCGCGCGTCATCGAGGAAACCATCCGGCGCAAGCTTCCGCCCGGGTTCCAGACGTCCGAATCATTGCAGGAATGCGGCATGCTTGACCTTGTCGTGCAGCGCAAGGACTTGAAAAAGAATATCGGCGAAATCGTGGGCATGCTGCACCAGGCCTGATATGGAATTTTTCTGGTTATAACTGCTGTTTTTTCGTTGACGAGGCCGTTTTGCCGCGTTAATGTCGGGTTATGGATAATTTAGCACCGTCAGTTCCAGCCGATTCCGGGCCTTCTCAAACACAGGCTATCGCGCAGATTTTGGCCGCTTTCCAGGCAAGCTCCGAAGGGCTTGGCCAGGCCGACAAGGCGTTAAGCCAGCTGCTTGGCAATGACTGGAGGCTTTCCATACGCCAGAAAGTCAGCGTGGACGACCGCGACACCGTGTCAAAGCTTGACAACCTTATAGCGTACGACAGCGCGGTAAGCGCCTGGAATTTGGGCAGCCGGCTGGTTTCTTCCGGAACAGTGGAAGAAATAAAATCCCAGATTTTCGGCATCTGCTATTGGCTGGCCTTCTTCGGGGCGGCAGGGAACGACCTGTCGGCAAAACTGGCGGCGAAAATCGGCATGTCTTTAGACCAGCTGCGCAAAGGAGTGGCATCGCACAAACCGGGCAAGACGGAAACGGAAGCTGTGGAAACTGCGGCCGCAAATGAAACCGCTGTCGCAACAACGGCTGCGACCGCAACAGCCGCAGCCGTAGCCCCAACTCCAACCCCAACAGCCGCGGTAACGGCCGAGGCAACCAAGCCTGTGGAAGCCAAACCAGTGGAAAGCAAACCTGCGGTTGTCGATGTGGCCAAACCCGCGGAAAGCAAACCTGCCACTGCCGATGTGGCCAAACCCGCAGAAAGCAAACCCGCGGAAGACAAGCCATGGGCTTACGAAAACTTCAAGCGCCTTATCGCTTATTATGACGCCACCATTTCGCGGACAAGCGCGCGGTGCGTCCGCCTGGGCGGGATAAGCCTGAACGAATATCCGTATTACGAATATATCCTGGACGTCATGAAGGAAATAATCGACACGGCTAAAGAACTGGAAAAAATACCGAACATCCAAAACCTCATTGCCGGCGATTTCCCCGGCGGTATAGCCGGTTTCACCAAGCTGGTCGACGGGTTGAGAACGGATTTTATGACGAACGCTCCGCCGGAAATGGCGGAAAAAGAAGTTAATTTGGAAAATGTCAAGTCCAATTTGGGCGGTATGGTGGCAGACGTGCCGGAAGGGCGTATCGGGCCCGCGGCAGACGGCTTCCTGACAACCGAGGACTTGATTGGCGCGCAGCCGCAGCCCGGCGGTCCGGCGCCCAATCCCGATGCTTTGGAGAAAGGGTTATGAATATCATGAAAAACAAAACCTGCCTGCTGCTTTCTATGGCGATAATCGCGTTTACCGCCCAAGCGGCCGCGCAGGGGATAGTGCGCCCCGGCAGGCCTATCAACACCCAGACGACCATATCGGCCAGAATGCTTAGGCCCGAGGCTCCGATACGGTGTTCGCTCGACGCCAATTCAAGGGAAATAAGCTCGACTATACCGGTGCGGGCCAGCGATTTTTCCGTCAGCATCAATCCCCACGCCATGAGGACCCCGACCTTCCCGGTCATCATAAGCGTTCCGCCGTCGCGCCAGGTCATGCTGGCAATGGCCGACGCTCTGCGCGGCCAGGGCGTCCACGATTTGATGTTCGACTGGCAGAACAACAGGATAACAACTCAGGTCGACAGGCCGACCGCCGACAAGATTGTGCGGCTGGTGCGCGGGTTCGCTGGAATCAGGGCCATTGTCGCGTATGACATCTCCCTGTTCCGCGTATATCCGTCGGCCGGAATCATAGATTACACCATGATGGTGCGCCTGGCCGGGGCGGATTCGGTATTGATGCAAAGAAGCGGCACCCTTGGGCGCACGCTTGTGACCACGTCGGCCATAAACCGCCGGTTTTTGAATGAATTCTTGACCAGCAGCGCGTTCGTGTCGTACGTCTCTACGGGAATGTTCTTCGCGCCAAGCGGGTTTTTGTCGGACTTTTCGCTGGGGCAATGCTCGTGGTACGGGGTGCCTGAAGACTCTTTGTCGCTTACGGCAAAGGGCACGGTCAGCGGCGGGATGGTCTTTTCTGACATCAAGGTCAACGGCCGCTATGGGCAGATTACCAATATCGACGTGATGTCCGGCATGGACAACAACATACTTGTCGTCGGACTGCCAATGGCAGCCATCGACCCTTCGCAAGGCGAGGGCGAGCTGGTGCTGCTTATCAGCCCGCGCGTGATAAACCTGGTTCAAAAGGAAGTGGAAGAAGTGCGTCCTGTTGTACAAGCTCCGGCTCCGGAACCGCCGCCTGAGGTCGCCGAACCCGCTCCCCAGCCTGCTGCGCAGGCGCCAGCGCCAGAAAGGTTTGCCGAGCCCGCTCCCATAGCCATGCCCGTGCCCACGGTTGCATGGCCGCAGGTTCGCCCCCAGCCGGAACCAGAGCCGCAGTTTTTGCCCGCGATTTCGCCCCACGAGATAAAATAGCATAGACAAGGATTAACGATTATGAAGAACCCACTGAACATACCCCCCAACCCGTCGCCGACCGACCCAAAGACGTCTGCAGCAGCCGCGAAGACGCCCGCGTTTGCCGTGGACAAGAAGAATATGACCCCGCTTATTATTGCGGGCGTTGCCGGGCTGTTTTTGGGTATGATTTTCGGCAAAGCCACGGCATCCTGCCCCCAAGCCCAGGGGCTGACGGGCATTGTGCTCAACCCCGATGCCCAAGGCAACCTGCAGCGTTGCGGCACGGTTGCGCGCTCGGTTCCGTGCGTGTTGTTCATAGTCAATCCGTATCGCCGCGACGTCGAGGCCAGGGATTTCTTCGGCATGGTGGCGGAAATGACCCAGACGCAAAAGTTCCTGATAGAAACGCACAACATGCGCTATGCCGATACCCTGATAAGGCCGGGGCACATAGGCATGTTTTACGTCCCGCCTTTGCGCTGACCTGATTGAAACTTAGTCCATGCTTCTATACCGCGGCCAGTTGCCGGCGGCTATGTCGTCAAGCGACGGGTTTTCCTGCCCCAGAAGCGAGCGGTAAATCCAAAGGTTCACAATCACCTTCTTTA
>WRDZ01000040.1 GCA_009779595.1 Alphaproteobacteria bacterium
CGAAAAATCGCAGCCCGGCTTGCCAAGCAGGGGGCGCGGGAACCGCACTGCAAGCGGGTCCCCCTGCAATGCCAGCTTTTCAATCTGGGGGCCGCCCGGGTAGGGCAGCCCAAGCATGGCCGCGGCCTTGTCGAAAGTTTCGCCTATGGCGTCGTCCAGGGTCTGCCCCAGCAGCCGGTATTTGCCCACACCGTCCACCATAAGCATCTGGCAGTGCCCGCCGGAAACCAGCGCCAGAAGGTATGGGAAGGCTATGTCGTTTTCCATTTGGGGCGACAGGGCGTGGCCTTCAAGATGGTTCACGGCGATGAACGGGATATCGCGGGCCAGGGCGATGGCCTTGGCGGTCATGACTCCGACGATGACCCCGCCGATAAGGCCGGGGCCGCCTGCAGCCGCCACCGCGTCCAGGCCGCCGAACCCGATTCCGGCGTCGTCCAGGGCTTGCGCGATTATCGGGCGGATTTTCTCAAGGTGCGAACGGCTGGCTATTTCCGGGACGACCCCGCCGAACGCGCGGTGCGTGTCTATTTGCGAGTACATGGCCTGCGACAGTATCCTGCCGTTGCCATCGATTACCGCAGCCGCTGTTTCATCGCAGCTGGTTTCCAGTCCCAGAAGGTTCATTTTTCCACCGCGGCGAACTTATAGTATATGGGCAGGTAAAGGTCGCCGGCAACCGCGTCCAGGGTGCCGCTTGACACGGCCCTAAGCTGCGGGTGGTACGCGGCGTAACCGTACGACAGCCTGACCGGGCCCGGCAGGTTGGCCGGAAAATTGGGGAACGCGAACGCGTCGGACTTGAGGGACGAGCGGCTGGCGAACCTGTAGAAAATCGGGTTCCACCAGGCCGCCTGCCAGTTGCCGATTACCGCCACCGGCACCGCGCTGGACGCGCAGAACGCCGCCAGCCTTTCCATCCGGCTGTTGGTTTGGCCGATATCTGCGTAGATGCCGGTGAAGTCGATTGCAAGCAGTAAAATCCTCTGCCCGTCCGGCAGCAGGGCCTCGACCCACGGGAAGCCGTTGACCTCGCCCATGGCCATTGGCTTTTGCCTGGCCAGCACGCTTATGCCGCCAACCTTGTACGCGAACGGGAAAGAGTCGCTTTCCTTGGCAGTGCCGAGGGCGAACGCTATGTCGGTTTCGGGCGCCAAGCGCGCGATAGCCTCGCTGTCGGCGCTGTGGAAGAACGCCACCGTAAGCCCGGCCGAGTCGTCCGTACCAATCCTTGGCCACGCCAGGCTGGCGGACATTATCATGACGTTAAGCACCGCGATTGCCAGCAGCAGCACCATGTATTTGAGCCTGCTTAGCATAAGGAAGAACACGCCAAGGGCCAGGCACGCCAGCACGACATGCGGCCTGAAATCCGCGGCCTTGTATATCCACCAGATTTCCCCGGCCCGGAAAAACGCGACGAACGGAAGCAGCGAAACAGCGGCCGCAACCACGCAGCAGAGCCGTCCGAATCGGGCAATCCGGCGATTGCGCGTCCTTTTTATAGTGTACCTGAACCGCTTCTTTGGCTTCATCATAAGGCAAACGTCCCTACTATAACCGTTCTGCTATGATGCAACAGGAAAAATTAAAAATCAATAAAATAATGATTTTTGAAATGACACGCGCCCCTCCAGGCTAGCGCCGGTGATGGGGCCGGTGATGGAACTCGGACGAGTGGTGGCGCTGGGCGCGGTGGTGATGTTGCTGCTGTTGATGGTGGCCATGCTCCATGTGGCCGCTGCTGCTTAGCCTGCAAACCTCGCCGAACCTTTCCAGGCACGGCATGTTCACGTAAGCGTTGGCAAAGCTTGGGCATCCCGGAGCCGGAAGCCTTGTTATGACATAGCGGAAGTCGCCCTGGCCCAGGCACATGCCCCTGGTGTCGGGCCCGGATATGCACATCCAGCCGCCCAGAAGCCCGGCGTCGCTGTCCACGCGGTCGACCCTGTACACCACGTGCATGGGGGTATGCCCGAACGCCTGCCCAAGGTTGCACGCCATGGTTTCGAAATTGTCCATGCCCACGTCGTTGCCGATAAGCATGGTCGAGAAATTCCCGCGCGAGCAGTAAAGCCGCGAGTTGTTGGCGAACATGTTCATGTTCAGCGTGACCACCACGTGCCCGGACCACTGGTCCATGTACACGGCCTCGGCCACCATCGAATCCAGGGTTATCCTGTACGACATGTTGCCCAGGCGCATGTCGAATTCGGGCGAGCCGCCGGTGCAGGTAAGGCTGTCACCCCGGCCCTGGCACACGTTCAGGGTCGCGCCGTGCGAGAAGTTGAACATCTCCTGTTTCTTCCTTAACGCCAGGCCGCTTGCCTGAAGGGGCGAAAAGCTGGTGCACGGATAGGGTGAACGGAACGTAAACTCGACCGCATGGGCGCCGGCCGCGGCAAACACCGCGGACGCAAGCAAAAACAGGGCAAATATCTTTTTCATAACTCTTGCAAAATCCTATGCTTTGTACTAGTATCAGTATATGGTAACTGACCCTAATATAACAAGGAGAAAATGGCATGACAATACTTAAAGGTACAAAAACCGGAATAAATTTGATGAAGGCGTTCGCCGGCGAATCGCAGGCGCGCAACCGCTATGATTACTATGCTTCGGTGGCCGGCAGGGAAGGCTATAAGCAGATTGAGCACGTTTTCCGCGAAACCGCGGACCAGGAAAAAGAGCACGCAAAGCGCCTGTTCCGCCTGATGGGCGGGTTTGCCGCCGAATGCGAAATCACGGCATCTTTCCCGGTGGGGCCTGAAAAGGACACCATCGGCAACCTGAAGGATTCGGCCGCGGGCGAAAACCACGAGCATTCCTCCATGTACCCCGAGTTCGCCAAGACCGCGGACGAGGAAGGCTTCCCCGAAATCGCCAAGGTTTTCCGCAGCATCGCGGTGGCCGAACATTTCCACGAGCAGCGTTTCCTTGGGCTGGCAAAGAACATCGCGGACAACAAGGTTTTCTCAAAGGATTCGAAGACGGGCTGGCGCTGCCGCAACTGCGGGTACGTGATGGAGAACAGCGCGAACGCTCCGGCCAAATGCCCGGCGTGCGACCATCCCCAGGCGCATTTCGAAACTTTGAGCATAAACTGGTAGCGCCATGTCCATAGAAAAAGCGCGGGCCTATCTGGCCGGATACAACGCCGACGCCGGCATAAAAGAGTTCGACGTGTCCTCGGCCACGGTCGAGCTTGCCGCCGCGGCCCTGGGGTGCGAGCCCGCGCGCATAGCCAAGACCATATCCCTGCGCCAGGGCGGCGAGGTCATCGTGGTTGTCACGGCCGGGGATGTGAAAATCGACAACCAGAAATACAAAAGCCGCTTCGGGCTCAAGGCGGCAATGCTGAAATACGAAGAGACCGAACCCCTTGTCGGGCACGCCGCGGGCGGGGTGTGCCCGTTCGGCCTTAACCCCGGGGTGGCCATATACCTTGACGAATCCCTGCGCCGTTTCGCCACGGTCTTCCCCGCGTGCGGAAGCGGCAACAGCGCGATAGAGCTGTCCATACAGCAGCTTGAAACCTTTTGCCCGCAGGCCGTGTGGGTGGACGTGTGCGCTCCAAAGCCCGCGCCGCAGCCTTGATTTGAAATAAAACCCTGAGCGTTACGCCCAGGCAAGCGCGCAAAAGCGAGCCGAAAGCGAGCGTGCGCGCGCCGCCCCTGGCTGGGCGTAACGCGCGCGTCTTGCAGACCGCTTGGCGGAGCCGCTGTCGCGGCAGATGTTTTACATATGCAATTGACAAAACCGACAGTTGGGCTATGGGCAAAACCAAGAAAGAAATCATGGACGAATACTATAAGAAGCTCCCGGGCAACCGCAATGCGAGTGGACGCCAATCGACTCGGCGCATTTTTCTGTGGAAAAACCATTTAAGGTTGACAAATCCGTAAAATATGTTATATATAAATATTAACCATCTGGAAACTTTTTCGGATTAAACTTGAAGCACTATGGCAAGAAGTTTTAAGATACCGGCTGAAAAAAAGTATAGCCGCGCGTGGTGGGCCAGGATTTTCGTGTCCCGCGATTTTGTCATCTCATGCGCGAACAGCCCTAAAACTCCCCGCAGGATACGCCTGCCGGGGTTTGTCCAGTTCGGTGCGGCCGCTCTGGTGACCGCGGGGCTGGGATACGGGGCGTACGCACATGTTTCGGCCTTGGCCAGGATAAGGACGCTGGAACAGTCCGTGGACGCCATAGCCGCGACCGAAGCCTATAAATCCCTGCAGGGAGAGCTTGGCATATACCGCGACCACATCAAGCGCATGCAGGTGCGGCTTGACCACAATTACGCCCAGATAGTCAGCCTGCTGGCCGATTCAAACCCGATTTCCGGCGCCGGCATCACCGCCAACCCCCAGGACAGGCAGACGGTCGCTTTCGTGTCGCAGCTTAGGTCCATGATGGAAAGCGGGCGGACCGACGCGGACCCGCGCGCGGCAATCAGCGACAAAAGGCTGGACGGCAAGATTTCGTTCCTTCTGGGCGAACGCCAGCGCATGAACAAGGAAATGTCATTCCTTGCCTCGGAACTGGACCAGATAATCAGCAGAAGGATAGCAAGGCTGCCCGAAACCGAGACTCAGACCGTGCAAAGGGCCATGATACAGCGCGACCTGGCCGCATACGAAGCCCGGGAGCTGCGCCAGAAAGTGGCTGTCCTGGAAAGCATGGTCACCGACATGCAGATAGCCCAGATAATGATTTTCGAAAAGGTCGGGACACTGGCAGACGACGGGATAAAGACCATGGAAACCAAGCTGGCCGACGTGCGAAGGCTGATGGACAGCGTGGGCCTGGGCTTCGAATGGCTGGTTTCGCGCGCCGCGGACCCCAGGGGCGAAAGGAAGATGTCGCAGGGCGGTCCTTTGGTGCCGCTGTCGGTGGGCAACGACGCATCCATCGGCCTGAGGACCGAGCAGTTCCGCAAATCGTACGACAAGGTCAACACCCAGGTCGAGCGCTGGGACAACCTGTCGCGCCTGATGGAAAACCTGCCTTTGGGCTGGCCCATCAAGTCGGCGGTGCGCATAACCTCGGGATTTGGCGCGCGCATTGACCCGGTGATGGGGCACGGCGCGGTACACGAAGGCATAGACCTTGCCGCCATGCGGGGCGAGCCGATATACACGACAGGGCCGGGACGCGTGGTCTTCGCCAGCAGCGCGGGCGCGTACGGGCTGATGGTGGAAATCGACCACGGATACGGGATACGGACGCGGTACGCTCATATGAACCGCATAGATGTCAGGGTCGGCGACCGCGTGGTCCGCGGACAGCGCATCGGCGAAGTCGGCAACACCGGACGCAGCACGGGCCCGCACCTGCATTATGAAGTGCGCGTAAGGGGCCGCCCGGTCAACCCGTTAAGGTTCACCCGCACCCAGCTATAGTTTTCAACCACGAAGAAAGAGGAAGATTAT
The DNA here is from genome assembly GCA_009779595.1 of Alphaproteobacteria bacterium. Classification (GTDB taxonomy): domain Bacteria; phylum Pseudomonadota; class Alphaproteobacteria; order WRDZ01; family WRDZ01; genus WRDZ01. The sequence goes on from WRDZ01000040.1 coordinate 5,439, forward strand.
GAAGAAATCCGACGTGCCGTCCATTATTTCCAGCGAAGTCGCCATCAAGGGCGGCATAATTTCAGAAGGCGAGATACGAATCGACGGCCGCATAGACGGCGACATCGAATGTAAAATCGTCATTGTCGGCGTGAACGGCATAATCAACGGCAATATCAACGCTCAGACCGCCAAAATCCACGGAGTGCTGAACGGCAACCTTGTCGCCAAATCGGTGGTGTTCGGCGGCACGGCGAAAATCAAGGGCGACGTGCGGCACCAGATGCTGGCCATAGAACCCGGGGCGTTCATCGAAGGGCACTGCCGCCGCGACGACGAAACCGCGGAAAAAAAGACATAACCCTGTATATATATTGTCAGCTTGACAGCAACGCTTGATGGCCGTGGCGCGCGCCGCCACCCAAACGGGCGGACGCGCGTGTCTTGCAGACCGCCTGACGGAACCGCTTCGCGGCAGAATATTGCAATGCTGCCGCACGGACCCTGCATTGACAAACGCGGGCAGACATGGTATAATCCCCGGGCGTTTCAACTTTTTCAAAAATCAAGGACACGGATATGGGGCGCGGCGATTACTATGGGAACAGGGGAGTCATCACCCACTGGCTTAACATGCAGCAGGTTGCACAAAAAGGGCGCAATACCGATTATGTGCCCAGGGAAACCAATTTCATCAAGCACATGCCCCAGAAACCTTACGAAACAAGCGCGGACAGGCTGGGGGACTTGCACTTCTTCGACGCCCATGTCCATTGGAGCGGGCAGGGGCAAAGCTATTGCTTTTCGCTGGCCGGCATAAACAACAAATCAAGCGCCAGTTATGAAATAACCGGCGGCGAAATAAAGGAAACGCGGGGCGGCCCGATACCAGCGGCGGGCATCAAAGGCCTTGGGATGTCGCTTTCGGAAAGGGCCCGCATCCTGGACGCGATAGCTTTTTTCGCCGGGTACTCCCGGTTCACCATGGTCGCGGCGGGCAAAAGCCTGTACCGCTTCATAGCTCCGGGCGAACTGGCCGCGTGGTTAATGCGCGGGTACGACGCGCAGGAAACGGTCTTCACCCCCGGAATCGGGGTCAAGGCCCATTGCAACGCGGCGTTCATCAGCATGGACGGGGAGCGGATAATCACGGCGCGACAAGCTCCGTTCTACAGGGGGACGCCCGTGGACA